>NZ_JBFRSN010000866.1:0-5170 GCF_041473595.1 Vibrio sp. 10N.222.46.A1 | reverse complement strand
CGTGATGAAGAAAAATCTCGCGCCAAAGAGCGTGTATATTCTTTCCGCGATGAACATCACCGCTGGGACCCGAAAAACCAACGTCCTGAGCTATGGAATGTGTATAACGGTAAAGTAAATAAAGGCGAGAGCATTCGTGTGTTCCCTTTATCAAACTGGACTGAGCTGGATATCTGGCAATACATCTACCTTGAGAATATTGAAATCCCAGGATTATACCTAGCGGCAAAACGTCCAGTGATTAAGCGTGACGGTATGCTCATAATGAAAGACGATGAGCGGATGGAGCTCAAAGAAGGTGAGGTGATTGAAGAAAAGATGGTTCGTTTCCGCACACTTGGCTGTTACCCGTTGACGGGTGCGGTAGAGTCTGAAGCCGCAACGCTGCCAGAAATTATCCAAGAGATGCTACTCACCACAACGTCTGAACGCCAAGGCCGTGCTATTGATCATGATTCTTCTGGCTCAATGGAGAAGAAGAAACGCGAAGGGTATTTTTAAACTGTTATGACGACTCCATACCAACGTAAAAATAATGACTCGGTGAGTGACGATGTCGTGTGGCATAACTCAACAGTGACCCATCAAGATCGTGTGGCTCAAAAAGGGCAAAATCCAGTCATACTTTGGTTCACAGGTTTAAGTGGTTCTGGTAAATCCACCGTCGCAAATGCCGTTGAAAGTAAACTGCTGCAAATGGGCAAGCACAGTTATCTGCTTGATGGCGATAATGTGCGTCATGGCCTCAATCAAGATTTAGGTTTTTCAGATTCAGACCGCATTGAAAATATCCGCCGCATCGGTGAGGTAGCTAAGCTGTTTGTTGATGCGGGCAATATTGTGTTAACTGCGTTTATCTCACCGTTTATTTCTGATCGCCAACAAGTGCGTGAATTGGTAACTGAAGGTGAATTTCTTGAAGTGTTTGTCGATACCCCGCTAGAGGTGTGTGAAGCACGCGACCCTAAAGGGCTCTACAAGAAAGCACGTGCCGGTGAGATTAAACACTTCACAGGCATCGACTCAGAATACCAAGCACCGGTGAATCCTGAAATCCATCTGCATACTGCAGAGCTATCTATTGAAGCTTGCGCGGATTTTGTCGTAGCTGAACTTGAGAAAAAAGGTTACTTGCAGTTAGGAGGGCAGTATTAATGCATTATGACGTATTTAATGGTGATGCAGATGGAATCATTGCACTACTGCAATTGCGATTCGCTGAGCCAAAAGAGTCCACTTTGACTACCGGTGTGAAGCGCGACATCAAATTGTTAAAACAAGTGGATATCGACAACGCCAGATCAGTGACGGTGCTGGATATATCCATGGAGAAGAATTTACCAGATCTTGCAGCACTGCTACGCAACAACGTCAAAGTTTTCTACTGCGACCATCATCGTAGTGGCGATATCCCAAAATCTGAAAACCTTGACGTATTAATCAATCTTGATGCGGAAATCTGCACCAGTTTATTGATTAACCAACGGCTAGGCGGTAAACACGCTAAGTGGGCTGTGGCTGCGGCATTTGGTGATAACCTATTTTCTTCTGCCCAGAAGTTGGCACAAGAGATTGGCCTGAGCGAATCAGAGATCGAGTTCTTAAAAGAGTTAGGTACTTTGATTAACTATAACGGTTATGGTGCAACGCTGAGCGATTTACACATAGAGCCAGCAGCGCTCTATTTGCAACTCATTGGCTACGTCGATCCGCTATCGCTACTCGATGACGATAACTCGCCGTATCACACACTGAAGAAAGGCTACGAGCTAGACCGTAACCAAGTGTTGAGCATCACGCCAACTTACTCGGATACCCAATGTAAAGTGTTTGAGCTACCGTGTGAAGCTTGGGCAAGGCGCATTAGTGGTGTGTTTGGAAACGAGCTTGCAAATCAAAGCCCTGACTTAGCGCATGCAGTATTAACGCTAAACGCGAGCGAGCAAGATTACACGGTGAGCGTACGTGCACCATTAAACCACCGTGTTGGGGCCGATGATATCTGCTCGTCGTTTGCCACAGGTGGTGGCCGTAAAGCAGCCGCAGGCATTAACGCGTTAACGCTCGATGACAAGCAAAATTTCATCAACACGTTGTCAGCGTATTACGCTCATTAAATGAAATGTAATTGCAGAAGGTACACAGTCACTTTCTGCGATGTGGAGCTAAGGCTCCCATACTCTAGAGTGCAAAGCATTCGAGTAGACAACCCAATTATACAGGGCATTGAAGCCTGAAAAGAAGATTAGGAGAACGATATGTCTCACAGCTCAGAGCTTATCGCAACGGATATCGAAGCATATCTGAAAGTTCATGAAAACAAAGATTTATTGCGCTTCCTCACTTGCGGTAACGTTGATGATGGTAAGTCGACATTGATTGGTCGTCTGCTTTATGATTCAAAGTTGATTTACGAAGACCAAATGGCAGCGATTGAGAAAGACTCTCAGAAATTTAACACCACCGATGGTGATTTTGATCTGGCGCTTTTGGTGGATGGTCTGCAGTCAGAACGAGAGCAAGGTATTACGATTGATGTAGCATACCGCTACTTTTCAACGGATAAGCGCAAGTTCATCATCGCTGATACTCCAGGACACGAGCAGTACACGCGTAATATGGTGACGGGCGCTTCTACTTGTGAGTTAGCGATTGTAATGGTTGATGCTCGTTACGGTATTCAGACACAAACCCGCCGTCACAGCTATATCTGTAGCTTGTTGGGTATTAAGCACATCATTGTCGCTGTCAATAAAATGGACTTGATGGACTATAGTCAAGAGGTGTATCAGAAGATTAAGGCTGATTACCGTGAAATGGCAAAGAACTTCAACATCGATGATATCCGTTTTGTGCCGATTTCAGCCCTGAACGGAGACAACGTGGTGAAATCAAGTGAGGTGATGGATTGGTATCCAGGTGCAACGCTGATGAAGCTGCTTGAAACCGTCAAAATTGACCAAGATAAAGACCTCGAACATATGCGCTTTCCAGTGCAATACGTGAATCGCCCTAATCTAAACTTCCGTGGTTTCTGTGGCACGCTTGCGTCTGGTTTGGTGCAAGTGGGCGATGAAGTGACAGCGCTGCCATCAGGTAAGAGCTCTCGAGTAAAGTCGATTTATACCTTTGATGGTGATCTGGATACCGCACGTCCTGGTCAAGCGATCACGTTAATTCTTGAAGATGAGATTGATGTGTCACGGGGTGATATGCTGGTGCACAACGGTCATGAGCCAAAAGTCACCAATAAGGTCAATGCTCATATCGTATGGATGGGTGAGAACCCAATGCGTACGCATAAAGAGTACATCTTTAAGTTTGCGACCAAATCTTGTGTTGGTAAAGTGACTGGCATCCCTCATAAAATTGATGTCAATACATTAAAACAGCACGCCAAAGAGAGTGAAACGTTAGACCTTAACGAGATTGCTTTGTCTGAGATTGTATTGACGGACAAAATTGCTGTTGATACTTACCAAACACTACCACAAACTGGGTCATTCATTGTGATTGACCGTCATAATAATGTGACAGTAGGTGCGGGTATGGTTGAATCGGTATCGGATGAAAAAGAAGAAGGCCGTGTCTACTCTTCATCAGAAAAAGACTTGAATACCTACGTGCGCAAGCACTTCCCAGAGTGGGGGTGTGCAGAGATCTAACCTCATCAGGCTGCAGTATCGCACAGTACTTGGTCATTATGTTCTTAGGCAAAGGTGCGGAGATAGGGTGTGACGTATCACTTGTGGTGTGATTTCAACCTATTAGTAATCTAGATTCGTGCCTTAATTGCACTGCACCTGTAAGTTATCAGCGATATCATGTCGCTGACTTTATTCATTAAGTGACGCTTTTTTTCATATCCGATCATCCTACCTGCGACGTTTCTTGATCTTCCGCTACAGTTTTGACTGTAAACTGTAGTAAAATTACGCTAATTTGTTTTTATACCGATTTATTTTGAATTGAACGAGGTCAGTCCTATGTCAGCTAAGAAGCCAATGGCTCTAGTGATCCTTGACGGTTACGGTTACCGTGAAGACAACCAAGACAACGCTATCGCGAACGCTAATACACCTGTATTAGACGGTCTTATTGCTAACCAACCTAACACGCTAATCTCGGCTTCTGGCTTAGATGTAGGCCTACCTGATGGCCAAATGGGTAACTCTGAAGTGGGTCACACCAACATCGGTGCGGGTCGTGTGGTATATCAAGATCTTACTCGTATTACTAAGTCAATTTCAGATGGAGAGTTCGGCCAAACTGAAGCGCTAGTGAATGCGGTTGATAAAGCGGTGAAAGCTGATAAAGCAGTGCACATCATGGGCCTTATGTCTCCAGGTGGCGTTCACTCTCATGAAGATCACATCTATGCAGCTGTTGAAATGGCAGCAGAGCGTGGCGCAGAGAAAATTTACCTACACGCATTCCTAGACGGTCGTGATACACCGCCACGTAGCGCAGAAAACACACTTGCACGTTTCCAAGAGCTATTCGCTAAGCTAGGTAAAGGTCGTGTTGCTTCGCTTATTGGTCGTTACTACGCAATGGACCGTGATAACAACTGGGATCGCGTTCAAGAATCTTACGACCTGCTGACTCAAGCAAAAGCAGAGTTCACATTCGACACTGCAGTAGCTGGCCTAGAAGCGGCTTACGCTCGTGACGAAAACGATGAGTTCGTGAAAGCGACTGAAATTAAAGCGGAAGGCGAAGAGTCTGCCGCTATCGTTGATGGCGATGCGGTTATCTTCATGAACTACCGTGCTGACCGTGCTCGTGAAATCACACGTGCATTCGTTCCTGATTTCGATGGTTTTGCTCGTAACGCATTCCCAGCGATCGATTTCGTGATGCTAACTCAATACGCAGCAGATATTCCTCTTCTATGTGCATTCCCACCGGCTTCTCTAGAGAACACCTACGGTGAATGGCTATCGAAAGAAGGCAAAACGCAGCTACGTATCTCTGAAACAGAGAAATACGCGCACGTGACGTTCTTCTTCAACGGCGGCAAAGAAGACGAGTTTGAAGGCGAAGAGCGTCAGCTTGTTGCTTCTCCAAAAGTAGCAACGTACGACCTGCAACCAGAAATGAGCGCGCCAGAGCTAACTGAAAAGCTAGTTGCAGCAATCAAAGGCGGCAAATACGACGCTATCGTGTG
>NZ_JBFRSN010000865.1:0-1188 GCF_041473595.1 Vibrio sp. 10N.222.46.A1 | reverse complement strand
GACATTATCAATGTCAATCATAAGAATGACATTCAGAATATCTCCACCGATGAAATCAGACAGAACATTGTGATTGTACTGAGTCAAGGAAATACTGATTTAAATCCCAACAACGTTGAAAAAATCATGGCCAACTTTTCAGGGAGAAATATTCAGTTTGTTTCACCTGACGATATGCTTGAGGAAATTAAACAGGGTATTGAACAATACCATCAACAAACGCATCAACAAAAAGAGGAATTCGACACACCCACTCAAGACCATGATTCATTAACCAACGAGCCGGACACTGATATTAATCAACACACAAAAGAAATCAAAGATAAAGAGCTTGAACACTTCGACAGCAAAGAACCCTCCCCTCAAAAAACGTTTGATTTTAATCAGGAGCGTGACAACAACAATGACCAAGATAATAAACTAGATAGAGAGTTAGAGCGGTAGAAAAAGGGGTGTCCAATGGACTACCCTTTTTTTTTGCCTGCCAGAAACTCATCGACTTTATTATCGATATCAGATTTCACCTGTTGCCTAAAGGGTTTGGATTCTTTTTGTTGTCGGAATAATTTTTCACCATCAAAGGTTTGTCCATGAACCACATCAGTGATCGCAGATGAGCCACGAACGACACGATAAATCTCTTCCATCAACGCACGGTTCGATGGACTATCATCCTCACTGTCATTGAGTTTGATGCGCAGTGCCAACATCAAAAGTTGGCGTGTGGCCTCTGCATCACTTAATGCTTCCTTATCCCTAAACGTCTTAAAATCTTGCGCTAACTTTCCACGTAAAGAACTTTGTAGCGGATAAGAACGTGTCATATTGCCCTCCTCAATCCCAATTAAAAGCATTGTTATTCAAATGAAATTTCAATCAATTAATTTTATAAAAGACCCTTCAAGCATTGTCAATAAAGGGCTCAATCAACATTCAATGATTTCCAATTAAAGGACCTTGAAAACGCTCTCATCGCTTTACCTATAAGGGATCAATTAATAATCATTGAAAAAATATATTTATCCATTGAAATTTAATCGGCTAATTAGTGTAATTTCTGAAAATTTTTCCACGTTACTTTAAGCGACTATTATATCTTTAACTTTTTGTTTTTATTATCTTTATGTTTTTCACAGACAACCATTTGCATTGATTTCAATGCGCCGTAGGGTGTGGTCACCAACTCAA
>NZ_JBFRSN010000864.1:0-2182 GCF_041473595.1 Vibrio sp. 10N.222.46.A1 | reverse complement strand
TTAACAATCGCTTCTATATCCGCAGGGCTATCAGAAACCGTTAAAATAACGATGTTAGCGCTTGAACCATCAGTACGAAGTGCTTTCAGAGTATCTAGCCCAGACATGCCTTTCATATTCAGATCCAACAGGATCAAATCAGGTTCTTCTTCATGGGCAAGAGCGACCGCTTCAGTACCGTTACTTGCTTCTGCAATCACTTCAAATTCATCTTCAAAGCTCAGTAATTGGCTTATACCTCTGCGCATCAATGGATGATCATCAACCAACATTACTTTACAAATCGTCAACTTTAACTTCCTTTAAACTTTTATATTTCAATATGACTGTACAGCCCTCACCTTGAGCCGCTTCAATCGTTAAGTCACCATTCAGTCTTGCCGCACGCTCCTGCATAATACTCATTCCGTAGTGGTTCATCTTCGAACTACTTGGGTCAAAGCCTTCTCCATTATCTTTAATCACGACTAATACTTGTCCGTCCTCATCGATACAGCATACATCTATCAAGTCGGCATTGGCGTGTTTTATTGCGTTTATTGTTGCTTCACGAATCAATTGAAGCAAGTGAACCTGACTGTGCGCATCAAGCTCTAGCGATGAAAGGTTATTAGTTAATTTAATCTTCGCATCGGTTCTTTCACTAAGTTGCTCTAGCATGGTGCTCAAAGCATCTCCAAAGCTACCCTCTTTGATGGATAACCTAAATGTGGTGAGTAGCTCTCTCAATTGAGTATAGGCACCGGCTAACCCATTCCCTATCTCAGATGCAATCTGCTCAGACTGCTCTCGATGTTTGTGTTCCGGAAGTTTACCAATAACACGCTTTAACAATGTCACTTGGATTTTTAAATACGACAGCGATTGGGCCAATGAATCATGCAGTTCACGCGCAATCGTCGCTCGCTCTTCCATAATAATAAGCTGCTCAGCTTTCTTTTGAGCGCGATTATAGTAGATAGCTCTCGATAACAGTTGAATAAAACTCTCAATTAGCGTCTTAGTTGAATGACCATGATGATATGAGCAATACAGATAGCCCAAAACAAGCTCGTTATCATCCAGTTTCATTTCAAACTTTTCATAATCGCAAGTCGGGTCGTAACCTTCATCCATAATCAAAGAACGTCCCGAATTATCGACTATTTCTAACCTTAGCGATTCAATCCCTTCTAGGCTGACCAAGTACTGCAAAATAGCTCGGAAATTTTCCGGTGCAACACGCGTTACCGTGAGTTCTTGAGAAGAATAATAGAGTGCTTGCAATGATTGGTTGGCATTTTGTAACTCAACCGTCTTGGCATCGACAACATCTTCAAGGTTTCGATACAGCACGCCTAAATCTTTCGCCATCGAGTTAAATGTTTTGGTCAAAATGCCCAGTTCATTATTGTTGGTAACCTCCAACTTAACCTCGAAATCACTATTTTTTATTCTCTGGCTAGCTCTAACGAGAGCGTGTAGAGGCTTAACAACTTGTTTACGTACAAAATGAACAACAAAAAGAGATATGACGAGTATTCCACCTAGACCTATACCACCAGCCCATGCCAATTTAATTAATTTATTTTCTGAAAATTCTTGTAACTTAAAAACAAAGCGGTCGATTTCAATAACAAAATTTTCAACAAGTACCAGGTAGTGTTTTCTATCTTCGCTATTTAAGACCTGCTTCAATTCATGCCAACGGCCAATTATTAAATAATAATCATTTGTAATATCAGTTGGCACTTCCCAACTCACCAAATTAGTCATCGATGTGGAATAAAGGGAACTTTCAAATTCACGAATATGAGAATCGTAATCCACTGATTCT
This sequence comes from Vibrio sp. 10N.222.46.A1, assembly GCF_041473595.1. Lineage (NCBI taxonomy): Bacteria > Pseudomonadati > Pseudomonadota > Gammaproteobacteria > Vibrionales > Vibrionaceae > Vibrio > Vibrio sp. 10N.222.46.A1. Next base: position 366 of record NZ_JBFRSN010000864.1, on the reverse strand, counting down.
ATTTGAATATCATGCGCTAAACGGTAGCTTTGCATGCGCATCGAGCCAGCCACATTAACCGCCTCGGCATCATTAAGGCTGGACGCCAATGTAAAAATAGCAAAACCGGTGGTGGCAACTGAAAGGAGCAATATAAATAGCAATGATTTAGCTATTGTACTCGTCACAGATGAAACAGGTTTAATAAGCAAAGTTAATATCCTGAAGGTATAAAAATGGCTATCGGGAACCTATTGTCACACATCAAAAAACAGAGCTCCATTCAATATGTGACCAAACGCTTCATAATTTATTGATCTAAGACAATATAGGATCCTATTTAGCCCTTAAGGGGTATTTATACAAATATTTCTAAAACTACACTAC
>NZ_JBFRSN010000863.1:0-3928 GCF_041473595.1 Vibrio sp. 10N.222.46.A1 | reverse complement strand
TATTCCTTTGTATCTTTAAAGTCTCTTCCGATATGGCGGCCAAAGAGTTGTTCAAGTGCAAGGTGACAATCATCAGTGATCATTGCACCAGTTTCACCAAACGTCATCAAACCTTCTCTAGTTCGAGTAACTTCGTGCATTAACTCAACAAGCTCTTTACCGCTTATATTCTTTGCGAAGTTTTGGATGTAATTTAATTCATCTTCAAAATTTGCTATAGCTTGCTTGTAAAGTTGCCCTTCAAGATCATCGAAGAAATCAGATACTCTTTTAAATCTGGCAGGGGCTAGTTTATAGCTTACAAATCCAGTCTTTGGAGCAAACGCAAGTATACCAACGTTGGCAAACTCTGATGTTTCTGCGAATGGCATAAAGCGAACAATCGCGAATTGTAAAGCTACTTTCATGATATGTCCTCCCAAAACGGTTCAGCTAAGAATTTCTTCAATACTAACGTAATTTCTGATCGAATAGTATCGATTGGATACATTTCTAACCACTCTTCTGGTATCTCACTGATGATATTGTCAATATCTTGCAGGGCATTTTGAAATTTTTCTGTATAAACTTCTTTATCGACTAGCTCTAAGCCATTCCAAGAGCCTGAACTTACATGTTGTTCTTTATGTTCATCAATTTTAAAGTCATCTGCAAAAGCTAGGTTATGATCAACAACACACGTTTCTTTGGTCTTTTGCTCCAAGAAAAAGTTAGGATTACCGCCTTTATCAGTGAGGTTTCTATCATTATTCTGAATCCAATAATCAAAAACAAACAGATCACGAAGTAACTGCTTTGGAACCTTCTGTATTTGATTATAGGTTATTTCTTGAATGTTAGGTTTATATGATGAAGCAAAACAATAACCAGCCTCTAAGTCAAAAGAGCTGTATTCAACTAGTAAATCATCAACCCAAGCGATTTTAAAATCCGGAATAGGTAAGCCAAAGCTTTTCGCTAGATGAGCTACTATCCATTCTTTTACAAGGCCTCGACAAGTAGCACTACTGCCTTTTACGACATACTGTTTTCCATCATCACCTTCACAGAGATACGGGTTCGTTCTCCCTTGCGCCATCATTCTTGTAATTTTTAAGATTTCTATCACGAAGTATTACCATACACAGCGAGCTGATTAGTGTCTGATTGGATATTACCATAAGTAATTTCCTGAATTAATTGGTTATGCTAAGAGAGTGATCAAGAGTTGATAGTTTGGTCGAATTTACCCCCGTGATACACCATGGGTGTCACCGTGAAGAATATGATAAGGATGGATAACTTTTTAGTAGGGCAAACGTACATAAATAGGATGTGAATGAGTTCAAATTCTACCCAACAATGGTCGTGTGGACGACATATCTTTCTTTCGTTCCCCTTGAAAACCTTTCTTGGTGCCGATATATGAATGTTGCATAACTTAAAAGAGGTTTTTCCGATGAACGATTGGGATTACGTGAATTTTAGCGAAGATCATGAAATGAATTATCATTTAGGGCTAGTTGGTAAATCGAAATCTGAATACAACAGAAAGTACCTAAGAGATAACACTCAATGGACAGCAAAGAACAAGTTGGACAAAACACGCGTTACACACGCTGATTTTAAATCCTTTGTTGTAGCCGATAAGCCGTATTTTCAAGATCCAGCCTAGCGCGGGAATTGTAGATAATGATCACTATTTGTTAGGAAGTTTCAACTTTTAGGTTCTAAATTAAGCCTCAAAGAAACACGGACCGTAATCTTGGGCCGCATTAAACATATGGCTTAAATGTAAGGATTTCTTTGTTAAAGGATCATACTTATGACAAGCAAAACAGCCCCTATCTTCTTTAGGAGGCACTAAAGCTGCACACATCAAAGAAGCCTACATTAGCGCTTTCAACCACATGGCTAGCCAACTTCAAAGTGCAATGCCAACACTTCCACTATCACAATACCAACTCCCTGCAAGTTGTTTACCGAACTTCTACGATTCTGGTTGGTTGCCAGCCCATTACTAACGCTGTTATTCAGAAACCCATTGGACATATCACATTAAGTTCCAAATTCGCCCAACTGGCGGAAAGTATTGCGCCAAATTTGAATTAGGAGTAGGTGGGAAAGGTGAAACTCAACCGTGGTTTTCTTCAAGTGGTGCTGAGTTTATTGATAGTGGCTTTTATCTAGAGTATCGATATATCGAAGAGCTATGGGAAAGTGTAAGGCTGGTATTAGAAAAATACCGAGCGCATAGCCCGTATTGATAACAGGGAGGTCAAGTTCCCCCGAACTTGACCTATCCAGACGCAGCAAGCAAAGGCGTTTGGGTTAGGTGTAAGTGAATAATTTACACGCAATGCATTTGTTGTGTAAATACTTATTAAAGTTAAGGGCATTGGTTCGGTGCGGATCAGGTGTAATGCGGACAACTTAACTAAACATGGGATAGCCTAAATATCGAGTCGATAAATCATTGCTGCGCTCTTAGTGGCATAGAAAACACTCGTTTACCATGAACGCTGTGGTGATAGCTAGATCACTGAATCGACGTGGCCTCCTGTGTTTACTCTGTTTGCTTTGTGCCCACTCACTTACCGCTTCTTCATAAATCCAAAAGGTTAGAGATCCACGGTTAATGAGTGATTGGTTTTATTGCTTCCAATTGGTTGTTTTGTAACGAGGTTTAGGCATAACGTTACGAGAGGTGGTGAATGTAGCTGCTCAGATCGTAGGTTCTGGATTTAGTTCCACTGAATTACGCAACAAAGCCACTAATAACAGGAAAATTCATGGTGTGCATGTGTTGTTTAAGCAAGGTTCGCTCTAGAGCCTATTATTTTGTATGTCGTTTTAGGGAAGGATAATTTATGTCACTTGTGATATGCAAGAATGTCCTATTCATATGATGGAGTAGTCCTTGGCTGGGTGTATATTGTAACTAATTGATATTAATGATGCAAAGGCATGTGAAGTCGTAAATTCTTTCTCAAAAACTGAATGACTGAACTTATGTAGCGTCTCTGTTTGTAGCTCAGTGTTCAATGTTATTCATCCGATATTTGGAGGCACTAATGCAAGTTGTTGATGATTTTTATCAGTCTGCATCATTGCTCGTGATGCTGAGATTGCGATACCTTAAAGGACTAACGAATGAGCGAGAGCCTCACAGAATCACAAAGCATGTACAACGAACTTCAAAGCTACCTTGACTTAGTTATGCAGGAGTCAGGAGATGATGTGTTTCTAATTAAATGCGAGAAAATCTACGCATACAATATTTCTATCAGAGAGACGAACTCTGGTCTCCATTCCGTAGGGCAAGAAAGTATCAAGGGACTTATTAATCAAGCGAAAGAGTCAACAGAGTCTTTAAAGAGCACGAAAGATAAGCTCAAGGTAATGGTTCAAGCTGTTAATGCTATAGACAAAGTATTTGAACTTATGGGTGCTTATATCAAGCAGCGATAATAAAGGTTATTAAATTGTGATCGTCTTTAAGATAAGAGTGTCCTTTCTCTTTGATATTGACTCGTGTTCATAGATAAATAGTTTATATTAGGAAGTTGAAAGCTCGGATGTTTGGTTGTATATAAGACCGTTAGATACTGTGATTTAAAGTACCCCTCTAAGAGGGTTGTCTCTACAAATTTAAAGGTTTAAATGAAATTAATGTGTTATTGGTGGCTAAATTTAGTTAAGCCTAGGAAGGGCGTTGTTGATCAAATCGGTTTAAAGACCAACGACGCCATATGTGACTCGCCGTTAGTTTCGAACAGGCATACCTAGTCCTATGACTTTGTTTATAGCTTTGACATTCGCCATGATTTCTCCCACTTGAGCGTTATAACATCTCAAGCTCAATTTACCGCTGGTTAGTCCTTTATATCGAGACATTGCGGTCTCAGATATTGAGCGATAGTGATAACCCGACTCAGATTTCCACTCC
>NZ_JBFRSN010000862.1:0-7142 GCF_041473595.1 Vibrio sp. 10N.222.46.A1 | reverse complement strand
GCGCAGTCATAACGCATTTCTTGTTCGGCAAGCTTAAGCTGCATGGTCAACAGCACAGAACACCGTTGAATAACATGTTATGAGTAGGCAATCACCTTGACAATGATTGCCTACTTAATTCAACAGCGAATACCTACCACGGTAAATATACGAAAAAGGCCAGCATTCGCTGACCTTCTCATTCACGATTTCAATCGCTATACGTTATTTGCTAGCTCTTAACGACTGGCTAGTAGCTACTAACGAGTGCAATAGGCTTCCCACAAACGCGCTGCCTTTGAGTAAGCTTCAGCCTTATCGTGCGTTTCTGCGAATAAAATTGCCGTCATACTATCCACAACACTATTCGCCATCAGCTCCATCTCATCTTCCGGTGTACCCAGTACACATTCAGAAGGTAGAGGCAGCTCAGCATTCATCGTGCCTTCCCAGTAGAAAGATTCCACCTTTTCAGGAGAACTCATCCAGACAGTTTGGCTTACCTTGGGGTTGTATTCTGATTCGCCATTCATGCCTTTAAATGAAATCACCGAGTGGGATTTATTGCCAATCACATGCTCAACTTCTGCATGAAGCTGTGGGAATCCAGGGTGAAAGCTGCCACGCAAGCCTAAACGTCCACCACCAGGGTTCAATGCACGAACAACGGTATTAATCGGAGTTCTCAGTCCATAACGATGTTTCCAACCAATCATAGTTTGAGCTTGTGGGGCGAAGTTCGCCAAAGGCAAGTAAGCAATACCATCGGCTTCTAGAATCTGCTTTGCGTCTTGCGGATCTTGCGCGCTGCGAACGCCGACACATTCTAAATGCGTTTCGGCATGCGTACGACCACTGGGTTTGTCCATGTAGCCATGCATCAATACTTTATAGCCGTTGTCAGCTAGAATTTTTGCTGCCAACAGGTTCCAAGGCTTTCCACTGGCGTTATCGTTACGCTTACCTGCATAACACGGCCAATCGATATCAGCACCTAAGTCTGGCACTCGAGATTGAAACGCTTTTACAAAGCCTGCGATTTCTTCATTGGTTTCATTCTGCACACGAATCAACATCAGTAGCATAGCCATTTGGTCGTCACCGACCTCTCCGCTTAAATACTCATCCATGATGCGGTAGGCTTGTTCGAACGACAAAGGCTTACGACCTCTTTCCCCTCGTCCAACTGTACGAATACACTCTAAAATACTACTCATTGATTGTTTATTCTCTTCCGTTGATATCAATAAAATTCGAATACGTTTTCGATTCTATGACACCCGCAGTTCATTGCAAAGCGATTCAGGTGCTAGCGTGCTAATTACCAATACACTGATTGGTATTCTAAAAGTAAACTTACTGGTGTAAAATTAGAGTATGCAATGCTAACCGCGACATATTGAGTAATATCCAGATGACGGTAAAAAAAACACTAAGCCAAAGAAAACGCGAATCTATCGTGGCCGCTGCCATCGCAGAGTTTACCGAGCATGGCTATAAAGCCACCAGCATGGATAAAATATCGAGCCGCGCGGAAGTATCAAAGCGCACGGTTTACAATCACTTTGCGAGTAAAGAACTGCTACTGGATGAGATTTTAGACAGCATTTGGAGCAAAACACTCGCAGCGACTCAGTTCCCCTATCAAGCCGAACAACCGCTAGATGAACAACTTACCTCTATAGCCAACCAAGAACTTGAGCTTCTCGAGTCTGAAGGTTTCATCGACTTATCTCGCGTACTGTTCTCTGAATATTTTCATAACGCAGAACTCGCGCATCAAGCGATGGAAAAATATTCTCAAGCAGAAAGCGGCCTGACGACTTGGATCAAAGCGGCATTGGCTGATGGGCGTTTGGTTGAACTCGACCCATTGTTTGCATCCACTCAGTTTATCGCCCTGCTGAAATCTTTTGCATTTTGGCCACAGATCATTGGTCATGCGCCCTCTCCTGATAAGCAGCACAAGCAAATAATCATTAATTCCAGCGTCGAGATGTTCCTTAAACAGTACCAAGCGTAATAAAAGTTGAGCTCTGCTAAGTTTTGTTGGGTTTAATTAGAGATGCACAAACGAGTGATGTATCATGCGCTCGTTCTACGCTTTCCTGTTTAGCGGTTGCAGAATGTGATTCATACCAACCTTAATTCGGACACAAAGACCAATATTCCATGCCAAAGTTGATAAGCAAAATTTGGGTACATGCTTTTATGCTATTCGCTATGTTAGTGGCCACCGTCAGTGTGGACAGTATCGCGAACGCCAATGCTATGCAGGTAACTCAAAATCAATCAACCTTATCGCTGAACACCGATTCCTCATTCGACACCAGTGACTCATTCCCATATTCCAGCGCGCAACCCAATGTAGAACACCACTGCTGTGGCTCTGTATGCTTGCTTAAAATGCCACCGTTGATTGTGTCAGAGTCTTTTGATACCCAAATTGGTTCATTGGCTTTGATCGAGAAAGAGCCTTCACACAAGGCAATCATGTCGCCACAAGCTCCTTATCGCCCTCCTATTTCTTAATTGTTTGTCCCTGTTTGGCAACGCTTGCCAACGTATTACTAATACAGCTCTATCGCTGTAAACAATGACATCCAAATTTAGGAAATAACACATGAAAAAGCTATTTAGCCTATTCGCAGCTCTGATCATGAGCGCCTCAATTAATGCCGCTCAGTTTGAAGAAGGTACTCACTACAAGATCCTCGACGTAGCGAAAGCAGATAAGCCAGTCGTTACCGAATTCTTCTCGTTTTACTGCCCTCATTGCTACAAATTTGAAGGCGTCATTGAGTTCCTTAAACAAGATCTACCAGAATCAGCAAGCTTTCAAAAAGTGCACGTAGCGTTTATGGGCAACGACATGGCTGTGCCTATGGCAAAAGCTTACGCGACCATGATTGCACTCGACGCTGAAGACAATATGGTTCCAGCAATGTTCGCCAAAATTCACGAGAAGCAACAGACTCCAAGAAACGAAGCGGAACTGCGCCAGATCTTCATTGATAACGGTATCGATGCGAAGAAGTTTGATGCGGCCTACAACGGTTTCGCAGTTAACTCAATGCAGAAGCGTTTTGATAAGCAGTTTGATGCGAGCACATTAACTGGCGTTCCAGGCGTATTAGTTAACAACAAATACATCGTAAAACCGGATCAAATCAAGAGCTACGAAGAGTACAACCAACTGGTGAATTACCTTCTAACGCTTTAATCAAAAGCAATAATCTTTAAAACCTCCAAAGCCAGCGACCTGTTCGCTGGCTTTCTTGTCTATACGAATGAAGTGAACGCGCGATGGCACGCTCGAAGATCATTCAGATCGCCCTTGAATACACGTCAGAATCACTGTTCACTGGCATCCGTCGTTATTTCTCATATACTGCACCCTATTACGTCATCCACTACTCTGTAGTACTCAAAATATTAGTACTCGAACATTGGGCACCTTTATGATTATTCTGACCACTAACTTTGGCGACATCGAAATTGAACTTAACCTTGAGAAAGCGCCAGTAAGTTCAAAAAACTTCCTTAAATACTGCCAAGAAGGCTTCTATGAAGGCACCACATTTCACCGTGTGATTGAGGGTTTCATGATTCAAGGTGGTGGACACACTATCGACATGACAGAGAAGCCAACACACGCACCTATCGTCAATGAAGCAAATCGTGGACTAAAGAACGTGATTGGCTCAGTGGCAATGGCTCGTACAGACGCACCACACTCAGCAACGGCGCAGTTCTTTATCAACCTTGACGACAATGATTTCCTTGACCATACCGCGACCAGCAACGCAGGTTGGGGTTACGCAGTGTTTGGCAAAGTATCGGCAGGCATGGACGTGGTCAACAAGATTGCGCTTGCACCAACCACTACTCGCTGGGGACACGAAGATGTACCTTGCGAAGATATTGTGATTACCAAGGTCACGATTCGCGATTAATTCAAAATTAGCAGTCAATTCGCTTTTTTATCAAATAACGAAGCAATGTTGGTGCTAATTGCATCGGTATTAGTTACGATGACAATAGTTGTAATGTCATCGTAAGAATTAGGTACTGACGGATGTCACAAGAATTTGATAGGCAAAATAGCTTTGGTTGGATGATCAACGTGATCGCCAATAAAGCGAGCAAAGATTTCGACACAGAATTGAAAGAACATGGCTTAACCATTGCGCTCTGGCCAACCTTGATGTGCCTATGGGAAGAGGAAGGTATTACTCAGCGTGATATCGCGGCAAAGTCCAAAGTCGAGAATTCAACGACGACTCGCACACTAGACAAGCTAGAAAAGCTTGAGCTGGTTGAACGCAGAGCCGATCCAAACAGTCGTCGTTCTTTCAGAATCTACTTAACGGAAAAAGGGAAAGCACTCGAAGAACAGTTGATTCCAATCCCTACTCGTTTAAACAAAGAACTGATGAATGAGTTGGACGCTGAAGAACAACAGCAGATGATCAAGCTACTTCAAAAGATGGTCGCAGCAATCTGATCTTACTGTGACCGGAGCTTACTGCTAGTACATGCTTAATGAGCTATAAACATGCGCTAACAACCAACGAGCACTCGGCCTTGCGCCGAGTGTTTTATTTTCGTCTCGACCATTTGATATAACAAAATAACGAACCAATAATTACCGCTCCGCCTAGTAGCTTTTGCATCTCAACCGTTTCTCCCAACACGCTGACACTCAATAACAATGTCCACACCGGCTCAAGAATCATGATCAATGCCGCCACTTCCATGTTCACGGAGTGCTGACCGACAGTTTGCAATAAGTAACGGATCGATGTCGCGACAACCGCTGAGACGATAAACCAGAATATTAAGGTTTGAGTTATTTCAAACTCTGGTTGAGTGGTCATCGAAGCAAACGCTAACCCACTAACACCCACCACAAAAAGCTGAACGCAAATTGAAGCTATAGGTTTGATATTAGTAATCACTCGCTTATTCATGACAAAGTGAACCGAAAGCAACATCGATGCTAATAGGAAATAGAGCTGACTCTGCTCAACGTGCCAACCGTTAGTTAGGGTCAGTAGCAACATACCGATAATCGCAATTGGAAATGACATCCAGAAGGCACGATTAGGCTTAACTCGAAATATAATCCAAGAGACAAACGGCGCGATGATCATAGCTAAGCTCATGATAAACGCTCCTTCCGACAAACTTTCCGTCATCGATACTGCATACACCCAGACTTGCAATGAAGCAGACAGCAACAAGCCAACGCCGCAAAGAGAAAGTACCTGCTTAAGCGGAAGCTTACGAATGTGATGAATACAAAATGGCAAAAGAATCAAACTCGCGACGAAGAATCGCACACCAATGAACACTGGACCAGGCATTTCTAACACCACCAGCTTAGATGCAATCCATCCAATCCCAGCTAACAAGGTAGCAAATAGGAGATAAAGCTCTCCGCGCATCGCTTTCATCATCTTACTTGGTCCAATAACAAAAAAAGCAACCCGACTCTGCAAGGTTGCTTTTTATAAACATTCAACAGGATCGAGATATTATCTCAATACTCTGCTTCAGGCAGCTATTTTTAGCCTGCGTATTTTGGGTAATCCGTTAAACCTTTTTCAGCACCACCAAACAATGTGTTTGGATCGTGCGCTGCTAATGGGTAACCATTTTGAATACGAGCGGGTAGATCTGGGTTTGCGACGAATGGACGACCGAAACCAACCATATCAGTTACGCCTTCAGCAACCGCTTTTTCGCCGCGCTCGCTGTCGTATTTACCTGCGTAAATCAACACGCCATTGTAAGCTTTACGAACCGCTGCTTTAAACGCTATTGGCGTTTCAGGTGCGTCGTCCCAATCGACTTCTGCCACGTGCAGATAAACAATGTTGTATAGGTTAAGTAGCACCGCCGCCGCTGTATAAGTCTCTACTGGCGTAGCGTCAACCGTACCATTCAACGATGTGAACGGAGCAAGACGAACACCTACACGGTCAGCACCAATCGCTGCGACCATAGCTTCAACCACTTCACCTAGGAAACGTAAACGGTTTTCAATTGAGCCACCGTATTCGTCAGTGCGGTTGTTTGCTTCAGAGTCGATGAATTGGTTAATCAAGTAACCATTCGCGGCGTGAAGTTCGATACCATCAAAGCCCGCTTCAATCGCGTTCAAAGCCGCTTGGCGGTATTGACCAACCACGTTTTTGATGTCTTCTTTCGTCATCTCACGAGGTTCAACCACATCCACAAAACCCGGCTCATCAGTGCCATTATCGATGAATACTTTTACGTTTTCTGCTTTAAGTGCAGAAGACGAAATTGGTTGTTCACCACCAATGTTGTCTGGGTGTGTTACACGGCCTACATGCCAAAGTTGAGCGAAGATAACGCCCTCTTTTTCATGTACTGCATCGGTGACTTTTTTCCAACCCGCAATCTGCTCATCAGAGTAGATACCCGGAGTCCAAGCGTAACCTTGACCCATAGGTGAAATTTGTGTGCCTTCAGCGATAATCAAACCTGCAGAAGCGCGTTGAGCGTAGTAAGCCGCCATCATATCGTTTGCTGAATTGCCAGGTTGCGTTGCGCGAGAACGCGTCATCGGTGGCATAACAATACGGTTTTTAAGTTCGATATTACCAAGTTGAATTGGTTGAAATAGTGCGTTTGTCATTGTTATATCCTCGATTAACCTAGTTGAATCAGTTCGATTTGGTAGCCATCTGGGTCTGTGATAAATGCGATGTGCGTTGAGCCACCTTTTACTGGCCCCGCTTCACGAGTGACGTTGCCACCCAGTGATTTGATCTTGTCGCATGCGGCGTAAATATCTTCCACACCCAATGCCAAATGACCAAACGCGCTGCCCATCTCGTACTCATTAGTGTCCCAGTTGTACGTTAGCTCGATAGTCGTGCCGCCTTGCTCGTATCCAACGAAAACCAATGTGTAGCGGTAGTCGTTGTTTTCGTGGCGTTCAAGCTCTTTCATGCCTAATACTTTGGTGTAGAACTCGATAGACTTGTCTAGATCACCAACGCGTAGCATAGTGTGTAAAATACGACCGTTTGACATGATTTGCTCCTAGCTTTAATTATGTATACGTTTTTGTAATTCTGTTTTATGCCGCTAGAAAAATGCGGCACTGTTTAGCTTCTTAGCTTCTT
>NZ_JBFRSN010000861.1:0-9478 GCF_041473595.1 Vibrio sp. 10N.222.46.A1 | reverse complement strand
AATTTATAGATATGGATGATCGCAATGTACAAAGCCTCCCTAGTCCTATTGGTGACCTTATCCGGGTTATCAGGGTGTGGTAAGGAGCTCCCTCCGGTTCCAGAACCCGAATCACGACCAGCCAAACTCTTCACCGTCTCGGTCGGTAACAATGCCTTCGAACGAAATTTTCCTGCGACTACTGAAGCGGGCGATAAAGCCGTATTGGCATTTCGAGTCCCCGGTTTACTAAAAACGATCGATGTCACTGCGGGGCAACAGGTCTCCAAAGGTGATGCATTGGCAACGCTTAATCCTGATGAGTATCAGTTGCTAGAAAAGCAGGCAAGAGCTAACTTCAAACTTGCCGATGTGCAATACCAACGTTCCATCAAGCTACGTAAGGATAGAGTGGTTTCTGAGCAAGATTTTGACCAAGCGAAAGCAAATCATAACTCTGCAAGAGCGGTTTTAAATCAAGCAAAAGCTAATCTTCGCTACACCACACTCGTTGCGCCATATGATGGTACTATTTCTATTATTCCTGCTGAAAACCACGAATACATCGCGGCTAAGCAAGGTGTAATGAATATCCAAACGAATCAGATCCTCAAAGTTGTCTTCTTATTGCCTGATCAATTAATTGCACGCTTTTCTGCAGGGTTTGAGACAGACGCAACTATGGTATTCGATGCTTTCCCTGAACATTCTTATGTCCTCACCTTTCAAGAAGTCGATACCGAAGCCGATCCTAAAACCGGTTCATACAAGGTCACCATGGTAATGGAGAGACCGACTGATATAGGCATCCTACCGGGTATGTCTGGCACGGTTAACCTTGTTTCTTCACAAGCAGCGGCGACAAAAATTCCAACCTCAGCAATGATGACCAATGGAGATGATGTCTCAGTATGGCGCGTTAACAACGATGGTATCGTCGAAGAAGTCGCGATAGTCATTGATGAAAAACGTCATATTATTTCGGGTCTTAACGACGGAGATCGCGTTGTGACCTCAGGCGTTAATGGATTAGAAACCGGCGTCAAGGTTCGTGAGTGGATCAAGGAAAGGGGGCTCTAACATGAAGACAGTATCAAAAGCCATCGGCCTATCATGTTTGGCGATGTTGACAGCCTGCAAAGACAAAGGTGTCACTGAAGTCGAAAAGCTTCCTCTTGTTAAAGCCATTGAAATCTCCGTCTTAGACTTTAACGATAAGCTCTATTTTCCAGCAGTGGCTAATGCTGCTGAGAAAGCGCACCTAAGTTTCCGTGTCGCTGGTGAGATTTTTAAACTTGATGTCAAAGAAGGTGAACAAGTTAAAAAGGGTGATGTTCTTGCCGAGTTAGATCCAACAGATTATCAGTTGGACGTTGATAACGCTCAAGCTCGATACACAGTGATTAACAGCCAATACAGACGTTCAAGTCCGTTGGTCAAAAAGGGGTTATTGGCTAAGTCTCAATTCGATGAGATTGCCGCTCAGCGTCAAATCGCTTATGCCGAGTTAGAATTGGCAAAACTGCGTTTGTCATTTACTAAGCTTCGCGCACCGGTTGATGGAATTATCTCTCGTGTCAGTGTTGACCAATACGAAAATATTCAGGTTGGCCAACAGATTGTGAATATTCACAGTGTTGAGGATGTTGAAGTTGTTATCCAATTGCCTGACCAAATCTATGTAAATCAACCAAATGAAGCGACTATCTCGAATATTGAGGCAGTAGTTAGAGTTCCAAGTGGGAATGAATACAGTGCGGGGATAAAAGAGTTTACGACTGAACCCGATCCAAACACAGGTACATTTACCGTCACGCTTGCTTTGCCTATGCCAGAAGATGATTTGATTCTTGACGGTATGGCCGTTGAGGTCACGTCAAATGGGCGTGATATCGGGTTGAAATTAAAAGCAGGCGTACTTATTCCTATTGAGGCTGTGTTTAATGCCGATGGGGATGAGTTAACTCGTCAAAACTCTTACGTGTGGATTCTTAATGACGACAATACAGTATCTAAGCAGCAAGTCGTATTAGGCAAAGCGAATCAGAAAACATTGCAGATAATCAAAGGATTAGAAATGGGGCAGCATGTCGTTGTTGCAGGCGTATCGCGATTGCGAGATGGGATGACAGTGGAAGTATTGTCTCAGGAGACGAACAATGAGTGAAGTCAATAGCAAGCCCCAAAGTGACGATCAACAGGGTGATGACCAAATCACTGGAGTGGCGGCTTATTTTATACGAAATAAGGTCATTAGCTGGATGCTATCACTGATCTTTCTTATTGGTGGTGTGTCTGCATTCTTTGGTTTGGGCCGTTTAGAAGATCCTGCCTTTACCATCAAAGATGCCATGGTAGTGACCTCTTATCCGGGAGCGACGCCTCAGCAAGTGGAAGAGGAAGTGACTTACCCATTAGAGAAAGCGATTCAACAGCTTACCTATGTTGATGAAGTTAACTCTATCTCTAGTCGTGGCCTGTCTCAGGTTACGGTAACGATGAAGAATAATTACGGCCCTGATGATCTTCCACAAATTTGGGATGAACTTCGACGTAAAGTGAATGATTTGAAAGGTCAACTGCCACCCGGGGTAAATGACCCTCAAGTCATAGACGATTTTGGTGATGTTTACGGTATTTTGCTTGCCGTAACGGGGGACGGTTACAGTTACAAAGAGTTACTTGATTACATTGATTACCTAAGGCGAGAGCTAGAACTTGTTGATGGGGTCAGTAAAGTCTCGGTATCCGGCCAACAGCAAGAGCAAGTGTTCATTGAGATATCGATGAAACGGATCAGCTCTCTGGGTTTGTCTCCAAATACTGTATTTAACCTTTTATCCACTCAAAATATTGTTTCAAGTGCAGGTGCTGTAAGGATTGGTGACGAGTACATTCGAATCCATCCAACAGGGGAGTTCCAGAATGTTGAACAGCTCGGTGATTTGATTCTTACGGAAGGTGGCGCTCAAGGGCTTATCTATCTAAAAGATGTGGCGAATGTAACTCGTGGTTATGTTGAAGTGCCTACTAACATCATTGGCTATAACGGGAAGCTCGCACTTAACCTTGGTGTTTCTTTTGCACAAGGCGTGAACGTGGTCGCAGTGGGCGAAGCCTTTGACCGAAGGCTCGCCGAGCTGAAATACCAACAGCCCGTAGGTATTGACATATCTGAGGTTTATAACCAACCCAAAGAAGTCGATAAGTCAGTTAGTGGATTTGTAGTGAGTTTAGGACAAGCGGTTGCGATCGTAATCGTAGTGTTGCTGTTCTTCATGGGATTACGATCGGGTTTGTTGATTGGTTTGATACTGCTATTGACCGTTTTCGGTACCTTCATTTTCATGCAGTACTTCAAAATCGATCTTCAACGTATTTCATTGGGCGCGTTGGTTATCGCGCTGGGGATGCTGGTGGATAATGCCATTGTGGTGGTGGAAGGGATATTGATCGGCACGCAGAAGGGGCGAACCCGAATGCAGGCCGCTACAGATATTGTGACCCAAACCAAATGGCCACTGCTTGGTGCAACGGTTATTGCGGTCACCGCTTTTGCCCCAATCGGTTTGTCTGAAGACTCAACGGGCGAATATTGTGGCACCTTGTTCACGGTTCTACTTATCTCCTTGATGCTGAGTTGGTTTACGGCCATCTCACTCACGCCATTCTTTGCCGATATGTTCTTCAAAGGCCAGAAAGTCGATCCAGATAGTGAAGGTAAAGACCCATACAACGGGATGGTTTTTGTTATCTATAAAAACTTCCTTGAGTTCTGTATGAAGCGTGCGTGGCTCACGATGTTCGTTCTGATTATTGGTTTGGGTGCGAGTGTTTACGGCTTTGGTTTCGTAAAACAAGCCTTTTTCCCATCTTCAACCACGCCGATGTTCCAAGTTGATGTCTGGATGCCGGAAGGTACGGATATTCGAGCGACCAACACCAAACTGAAAGTACTGGAAAGTTGGTTAGCAGAGCAGGACGAAGTTGAACATATCACGACAACGGCGGGTAAAGGTCTGCAACGTTTCATGCTGACTTATGCGCCAGAGAAAAGTTATAGCGCATACGGTGAGATAACGGTTCGTGTGAAGAGTTATGAAGTACTTGAAGGTTTGATGTTGCGCTTTCGTGAGCATGTAAACGGCCAGTTCCCTGAAATTAATTACAAACTTAAGCAGATCGAATTAGGTCCTGGTGGCGGTGCGAAAATTGAAGCGCGAATTGTGGGTTCTGATCCAACGGTTTTACGTTCAATCGCAGCTCAAGTTATGGACATCATGCGTGCTGACAATGGATCGTTTAACGTTCGTCACGATTGGCGTGAAAGAACTAAGGTACTGGAACCTCAGTTCAACGAAAGCCAAGCGCGTCGTTATGGTATTACCAAATCTGATGTGGATGATTTCCTAGCGATGTCTTTCTCTGGTAAATCGATCGGTGTGTACCGTGATGGGACGACGCTGATGCCTATTGTGGCTCGTTTACCTGAAGATGAACGTGTCGATATACGTAACATCGAAGGCATGAAGATTTGGAGCCCAGCATTAAGTGAATACATCCCACTACAACAAGTAACACTAGGCTACGAATTGGAATGGGAAGACCCACTGATCATCCGTAAGAACCGTAAGCGTATGCTGACGGTAATGGCGGATCCTGACCTACTGGGTGAAGAGACAGCATCAACTTTACAGAAACGCTTACAGCCACAAATAGAAGCGATTGAGATGCCACCGGGTTATTCATTGGAATGGGGTGGTGAATACGAGTCGTCAGCTGACGCTCAAGCGTCACTGTTCACAACTATGCCGTTAGGCTACTTGTTCATGTTCTTAATCACGGTGTTCTTGTTTAATTCGGTGAAAGAGCCCCTGATTGTTTGGTTAACGGTACCACTCGCCTTGATAGGGGTAACGACAGGCTTGCTAGCCTTGAATACACCGTTCGGTTTTATGGCGCTTCTGGGCTTCTTGAGTTTGTCTGGAATGCTTCTGAAGAACGGTATCGTACTGCTTGATCAAATTGAGATTGAGATGAAGTCAGGTAAAGACCCATATATAGCGGTTGTTGATGCGGCATTGAGTCGTGTACGTCCTGTATGTATGGCGGCTATCACAACGATTCTCGGTATGATTCCATTGTTACCGGATATCTTCTTCAAGCCAATGGCGGTAACCATCATGTTTGGTTTGGGCTTCGCCACCGTACTGACGCTAATCGTGGTACCTGTGCTGTATCGTCTATTCCATAAAATTGAAGTCTCGTAAGACGAGTGAGTCTTTGAATTAATGCCCCTGTTTAGGGGCATTATCATTTCTGAGTGATTTAAAATAGGTAGCAATAACATGGAAACAAACACTGAAGGTAGAACGTGTGCATGGGCACTGAAGCACGAACTGGAAAGGGAGTACCACGACGCAGAGTGGGGCGTGCCTGTTTATGATGACCAAGTTCTGTTTGAGTTCATTACTTTAGAAGGCGCTCAGGCGGGCCTGAGTTGGATTACGATCCTTAAAAAGCGCGAAGGCTATCGTGCTGCCTTTGATAATTACGATCTAAACAAGTTAGCCGAATTGAGTGAAGACAATGTGCCACACGTCATAGAGAACTTTGATGTGGTTAAGCATAAAGGCAAGATTGCCTCTGTGTATAACAACGCTCGAGCAACGCTTGAACTGCAGAAAGAGTTTGGTTCTCTTTCAAACGCCTTATGGCAATTTGTCGATAACAAGGTGATCGAAAACCACTGGATTGAGATGACTCAAGTTCCAGCTTCTACCGAGCAATCCAAAGCGATGAGTAAGTTTTTGAAGAAGAGAGGCTTTAAGTTTGTTGGGGAAACAATCTGTTACGCGTTAATGCAAGCGACAGGTATGGTTAATGACCATTTAGAAGGTTGCCCACATAAATAAAGGTGTTATTTCTCGACGCGAAATAATTGTGTGTAAATTGAAAAATTCACTGGTCATTTATAAACTTTTCAATATTATATGCGACCAAATTCAAATGTAGACAACGATAGTGAATCAACAAAACTACCAAATATGTGATGCTAACTATGATCCCTTGCTTAGGCAGTTTATGCGTGAGGATGGCCACGTAGAAACTATCGCGCCGCTAGAAGGTAAAGTGTTCCTATTCTTGCTTGAAAATACAGGCGAATGCATTGAGCGAGGCCTGATCTTTGATAGATGTTGGGGGGATGTGATTGTCTCTGAGCAAGCGTTGACCAACGTGATATCTAAGCTTAGAAAAACACTGAACAGAGTGACTTGTGGTTGCGCCACGATTCGTACCGTCAGTAAAATGGGGTATTCTCTGGAGATAGAGGAATCATCTCAACCTCAAAATACAGAGCCTAAAGCGACAGTCCCTGAGGCGGATTTAGTATCAGAGTCTCCTCAAACGATAGGATTATCGCAAGCCGAACTTAACCCATCATCAATAACGACAAATCAAACACAAACCTCAGGCGAGTCACCTGAGAAAAAGCCGCAAGATGAGCAGGCTCATGTTATGCCTGCATCAGTAACACAAAGCGTTGAAGGCGACATGGAAATGCCATTGTCCACAGTTAGCCCGAGAGGTTCAGTCAACGCGGTACCACCTAGCTTTAAGCTTTTTGTTCATCGTCATTTAGCCTGCGTGGGCTACTTTTTAGCCTTTACCTGTGTGTTGATCTCTTTGTTTAATATATTTCAGGCTTACTATCAGCCATTGCCATACTTTGTTGATAAAAATGAGTATCACGACAGCTTCGTAGATGAAACTAATCACTACTTTTTCCATATTGTTCGCAATGAAGCCTACTCGTTGCCTGCGATCACTGAGAGACTGATACAAGTTATACCTAGCCACTGTAATGTTGATGTTTTTGTTCGCATTTATCCATCTGTCAACCAACCTGAAAATGATGCTTTGTATATGCTGATTGAGAGAAAGGATGGCGAAGCTCTTAATTACTTGTCATCTATTTTTGAAGTTGAGTCATCTTTTGATTCGTTTGTGAATTACATGGCTCAAAGGAGTTACTTTTGCGAATAATTGGTTTGCTATTGGTATTAGCACTCACAGCTGCAAGTTTCATGATTGATAGAAACGTATTAGCGGGCACTCGTTGGCACTGTAAAACCATCAAAACGGGCTTTATGACGCAGGCATTTCAACCTTATCAATCGTTGTATGAACGTATGACTTTTACCTTCCAATCAGACAATACGTTTATGATTGCAGAGGCGGTGAAGATTGAAGAGAAGAATGGTCAGGTGAGTAAATTGGAGCACCACTCCTCAGGTCGTTATTCGTTAGAAGATGGCGAGTTGTCTATCTCTATCATTGATTATTCGCCGACAACTGAAACTGATGATCCTGTTATTAATCGAGAGTATAGCTCGTATAAGGGGCTGAATATTGATTACTCAGTTGTTGTCACCGATGACTCACTCTATTTATTTAATAAAAATCGTTTCGAAATTTTTAATTGGGTATGTTTTAAGGTTCAGAAGTAGTCATATAACTTCTACACCAAGAGCTTACCGAACTAAAAAAGGCAGGTTGTCCCTGCCTTTTTGTGGAAACTTGTTTATTGTTTTACTTAAACCAGAGCGTTGTAACGATCTAGTCCAGCTTCTAGATCCGCAATCAGGTCATCGACGTCTTCTAAGCCGATATGAACGCGTATCAAGGTTCCTTCGAAGTTAGGGTTCGCTACCGTTCTCAAGCTATTAAAGCTGCTCGGTTCGTTCGCTAGAATCAAACTTTCAAATCCACCCCATGAGTAACCCATACTAAAGTGCGTCATACCATCAAGCAGAGCAGTCGTTGCTTTTGTGTTTGAGTTCTTCAGTACGAAAGAGAACAAACCATTACCGCCAGTGAAGTCTCGTTTGAAGAATTCATGACCAGGACAAGACTCAAGGGCAGGGTGACGAACATGGTCAACCTCAGGGCGTGTTTCTAACCACTTTGCTACTTTAAGGCTGTTTTCAGCATGTTGGCGAAGTCGAACGTCAAGAGTGCGAATACCGCGAAGACCAAGATAAGCGTCATCTGGAGATACGCACTGTCCCATCAAGTAACTCTGCTCTCTCAGTTGATCCCAACATTTTTCGTTGGCTACCGCAGTTCCTAGCATCACATCAGAGTGACCAACAATGTATTTAGTCGCCGCTTGAATTGAGATGTCGACGCCAAAATCGAACGGTGAGAAGTTAACACCAGCCGCCCACGTGTTATCGAGCATTACAATGATGTCATGTTCATGAGCAATACGTGCGAGTGTTGGGATGTCTTGAACTTCCATGGTGACTGAACCCGGAGATTCAGTAAATAGAACCTTAGTATTTGGCTTAATAAGGTCTTGGATACCTTCACCGATCGTTGGCTCGTAGTAAGTGGTCTCTACACCCATCTTTTTCATTATGGTGTCACAGAAATCACGAGTGGGTTCATAACAGGTATCGACCATCAGAATATGGTCACCTGTTTCAACAAAAGAGAGGATGGCATTAGAGATGGCTGCCGTACCACAAGGGTAAAGTGCGCAACCTGCACCACCTTCAACTTCAACCATTGCATCTTGAAATGCGAAATGAGTCGTGGTGCCACGGCGTCCGTAGAAAAGTGTCTTGTTAGCGCGGTTAATGGTCGCTTTGCGTTTCTCTTCTACTGTGTTGAACACGACAGTTGAAGCGCGTTGTACTGGTGGGTTAACGACACCATTAGTCCACTTCTTATCACGACCTGCAGTGATCAGTTTAGTGGTTTTGTTCTCGGACATGCTGTGAATTCCTTATCAATCGGTTATGTCCTATTTAAAACATGCCAATAGCCTTCAAAGCAAGAGCAGAGCGGGAGTTTTTGCGCTTTTCTTTCGCTTTTTAACCTTCCACGTCGTTTATCGTGAAAGGTTTAAAATCCGATAGTCGGCGAGTGATGAGCCGGGGTGGACGCATTGATGGAATTAAAGCAGCGGGTTGAATAAGTAAAACAACCTTTCGAAGAAGCGGTTGCGTAGGTTTCTCTGCTCCCATTGCTCCAATTCCACTGGATGAGATGATTCAATATAGGATTGCTGCAAATCAAACAGTTGCTTGGTGAAGTGCACATCATCAACGGCTAGCGTTACTTCGAAGTTAAGCCATAGGCTGCGCATGTCGATATTGACCGTTCCGATTAAGCAAAACTCTTCATCAATCACTACCGATTTGGTGTGAAGAAGCCCGCCGTAAAACTCATATATCTTCACTCCGGCTTCAAGCAGTTCGGTATAGAAGGCGCGAGAAGCCCATTTAACCATTAATGAATCGTTGTTATGTGGAATGATTAATTCGACGCTGACACCACGTTGTGCCGTCATTTTGAGTGTTTCTAATAAGTCGGCACTCGGTACAAAATAGGGTGTTGTAATACGAACTGAATGGTTTGCTTGATTAATCGCAATAGTAAGAACTTGCAGAATCAAATACTCCGGCATGCCCGGCCCAGATGGCACTAC
>NZ_JBFRSN010000860.1:0-1626 GCF_041473595.1 Vibrio sp. 10N.222.46.A1 | reverse complement strand
GTGATTGTATTTGTTGTTTTAGTTAACGTTTATTCATTGTTGAATGATCTAGCAGTCAGAAATATTCGATTAGAAAGAAGTATGCTTCGCGATTATTTTCGCTAGTGTCACAACCCCTTCTTTCCACTCTTTACTCTCTTCGATGTTCGCTACCGTGAAGCGCAAGCAGTGTTTATATTGATCGTTTGTCCCAAAGACTGTGCCAGGTAATATTCCCAATTTGTGCTTCAAACAATCTTGATAAATCGCGTAGCTATCGACCGATTCAGGTAACGTGATCCAGTTTAAAAAAGATCCCTCAGGCTTTGACAGATGGTAGCGGCCAACAAGGTGTTCATAGCCATCAAGCGCTTGTATTAACAGGCTTTGGAATTGCTTTTGATTGACTTGGTAGAGTCGTTTCATTTTGGATAAGTGGCTGCGATATTTACCGGTAGTGAGAAATTGACCCACCGCGGATTGCATTAAATTGGAGCTGCCCATGTTGTCGCATAACAGGTATTTTTCAACTTGAGCCTGGTAACGACCTGAGAGTAACCAGCCAATACGCAAGCGAGAATCTAAGGTCTTGGACAAAGAGTTGACGTAAATGACTCGATCTTGGTCATCAAGCTCTTTGAGGCTGGCAATGGGTGTGTCGAATGCCAAGCTACCGAACACATCGTCTTCGATAATCGGTAAAGATCCGGTGATTTCCAGTAATGCTTTTCGGTTCGCCAATGGCATCCGTGAACCGGTTGGATTGGTAAAGTTTGGCGTTAGTAGCAAGGTTTTCACTTCCCATTTGTCCAACGCACTCTGTAGTGAAGGAATGTCGATTCCGTGGCTGACGCTGCTTGGTATTTCAAGGGCTTGCAAGCCAAGTGATTCAAGTAAAAGTAGATTACCGAAATAACAGGGCGACTCGACCGCCACGATGTCTCCCGGTTTGGTTAATGCACGTAAAGCCAGACTGATCGCCTGTTGAGCACCATGTGTAATTGCAATTTCATTCGATCCCGCAGGCACGCCTAGATCATGGGTGATCTTTAGCAACTGCTTTACTAATTGCTCATCGCCGGGAGGTAATTGGTAATAACCGGGAAGCTGAGTTTGCAAACGGCTATGGCGACCGATTTCGGCGTACAAGCTACGAATGGCAGGGTTATTAATGTTCGGGTGTGCAGAACCAGCAAGCAGTTTCAAGCGACCTTTCGGACGGGAGAGTACAGATTTGGTGACCGACAAGAGGTCGACTTTTTGAGGCTGGCTCGGTGCATCCCAGATGGTGGTGTTCGGTGTTTTCACACGATAGCCTGATTTAGGCACAGAATAAACCCAGCCCGTCGCTTCCAGTTCTTGATAAGCGCGAATCACGGTGTTTTTGCTCACACCGAGTTGTTCACTGAGTTGACGAATGGAAGGCAAGCGGTCGTCTGGGTGAAAGAGCCCTTTATCGATCTGAGCCTTAATGTGTTGTTCTATAGCGAGATATTTATTGCCGCTGAGTTTTTCTTCCACGTTTCCCCCTTGTAACTCACACTTAATCTGTAACCATTTAAAGTGTTATATCTGTATCTTTATTAGTTATCTGTACCCAACTAAGGTAACAGCATTGATGAAGAGTTGACCAGAGGTTTGTAATGC
>NZ_JBFRSN010000859.1:0-2075 GCF_041473595.1 Vibrio sp. 10N.222.46.A1 | reverse complement strand
GCTCCTAAAGCGGCACCAAAGGCCGCTGTTGCTAAAAAACAAGCAGGTTCACCAATGACTAAAGCTCCTGGTCCTCAAGAGATCAAAGAGATTCAAGTTGTTGCGGCTCCATTCCGTACTGAGCGTTTTGTATCGAAAGGTGCAGGTAGCCAAGCAGCGTCAAATAAAGCCGGCGCAGGCATGACTAAACCTCAATACTAATGAGCTTCGCAGAGTAATCTGCAGAGAACTATCTAAGGGCGACTTATTCATAAGTCGCCCTTTTTTTATATCCATAGTTCCGATTAGTTATAATAGATATATTACTCAAAATAGGGTTCAACCTTGAACTTAATCACATTTTTGGGTAGCATTCGCGCACTTATATTTTCGACACTTAGCTATTGCCGCTCTTTTTCATCACTGTTTGGCTACGCAATACATTCGTGTCGGTAAACCCATTTTAAGCATAGCTGAGCAAACATGTTCGAATTCCCACAATTTTCAAAGCACTCTGTAAAAAATGATGTGCTTTCAGGTCTTACCGTAGCCTTAGCTCTGGTACCTGAAGCCGTAGCATTCGCCTTTGTTGCAGGCGTTGACCCAATGGTTGGTCTTTACGCAGCATTCATCGTAGGTTTAATCACTTCTGTCTTCGGCGGTCGTCCAGGTATGATTTCTGGTGCAACTGGCGCAATGGCTGTTGTAATGGTTAGCCTAGTAGCAACCCATGGCGTTCAATACCTCTTTGCGGCAGTTATGCTAGCCGGCCTTCTGCAAATTGCAGCGGGTGTATTTAAGCTAGGTAAATTCATCCGTATCGTTCCACACCCAGTAATGATTGGTTTCGTGAACGGTTTGGCTATTGTTATCTTCCTTGCTCAGCTTGGACAATTTAAAGCACCAGACGTAACAGGTGCGCTAACTTGGTTACCAAGCGGTCAAATGACACTGATGTTAGGTCTAGTCGCACTGACTATGGCTATCATCCACTTCTTACCTAAACTAACAACAGCGGTACCATCGTCATTGGTTGCTATTGTTACAGTAACGGCTTTGGTTGTTGGCCTTGATCTAGAAACTCGTACTGTTGTTGATTTCTTACGCACTATGTCTGGTGACGAAGCAGCAACACTAGCGGGCTCTCTACCAACATTCTCTATTCCAGCAGTACCGTTTAGCCTAGAAACGCTATACATCATCCTGCCTTACGCAGTGATTCTTGCAGCGATTGGTCTAATCGAATCACTACTAACGCTAACCGTACTAGACGAAATGACAAACACTCGTGGACAATCTAACCGTGAATGTGTTGGTCAAGGTATGGCGAACGTGACGTGTTCAGTATTTGGCGCGATGGGTGGTTGTGCGATGATCGGTCAATCGATGATCAACGTAAACTCAGGTGGTCGTGGTCGTCTTTCAGGTATCGTAGCGGCAGTTGCACTACTGATGTTCATCCTGTTCGGCTCTGCACTGATTGAAATGATTCCTCTAGCAGCACTTGTGGGCGTTATGTTCATGGTTGTTATCGGTACGTTTGAATGGGCAACCTTCAAGTTGGCACGTCGCGTTCCTAAGCAAGACTTCTTCGTTATCGTTCTTGTAACTGTCGTTACAGTACTAACAGACCTTGCGGTAGCAGTTGGTGTGGGTGTTGTAGCTTCTGCACTAATGTTTGCATGGCAACATGCTAAGCACATCTACGCAGACACATCGGTTAACGCTGAAGGCTCTAAAGAGTACAAAGTTAACGGTCCAATCTTCTTTGGTTCAACCGCTAACTTCCTTGAGTTGTTTGACTCATACAACGATCCACAAGATGTTATCGTTGATTTCGCAAACTCACGCGTTACTGACCACTCTGCTATTGAAGCGATCGACACGATTGCTGACCGTTACGCGGCACTAGGTAAAACACTTCACCTTCGCCACCTAAGCCAAGACTGTGTTGCTATGCTGCACAAAGCCGGTAGCTTAGTTGAAGCGAACGTTGCAGAAGACCCAATCTACAAAGTAATGTCTAAGTAAGCTTAGTCATAGCTTAAAGCTAGATTTAGAAAGGCCGACATTCAATGTCTAATGCCGTTCGGATA
>NZ_JBFRSN010000858.1:0-313 GCF_041473595.1 Vibrio sp. 10N.222.46.A1 | reverse complement strand
TAGATATATTACTCAAAAAAGAAAGATTTAGTGTCAAAGTCAATATATTGGCCTTGTGAACGTATTGACGCTGTTTTTATGGTTTTATGCATATTCAAATGTATAATGCGCATTAGCAATTAGATGAGTAGGTAGAAAGTGCTTAAAAATCAAAAGGGTTTCTCCCTAGTTGAGTTAGTCATAGTGATTGTTGTTGTGGGTTTATTAGCTGTTGCAGCTTTACCCCGTTTCTTGGATGTGACAGACGAAGCCAAGAAAGCCAGTATTGAAGGTGTCGCGGGTGGTTTTGCGACAGGAGTACTTTCAGCAAGAG
>NZ_JBFRSN010000857.1:0-5314 GCF_041473595.1 Vibrio sp. 10N.222.46.A1 | reverse complement strand
TACGCATGAGTGGCATATTTGTTATTGTAGTCAGTAGTTTAGAGCGGGTTACTACTTATGAAGTATGACCTTACCATTTTTGTCTACGGCATGGTGGCTAAAGTGGTTTTTGGCTATGTCGATATCGCAGAAATAAGAATAATCAGACATGGTGCCTCGATGCAATTAGTTACCACATAATTATGGCAGAGCCTCGGAAGTGGGAAGCCATGTCATTCTTTATAAGTATTAAGGGTAAATAAGTGAAAAAAGTTCTATTTCTTTTGCCATTGGCATTTAGTTTAAATGCAGCGGATAGCGCGAATTACGATGAGAAACGACGCTTGTTCTGCGAGTTGACGTCAATTAACCCATTGCTAAGTGATTTGGGAAAAGGGGATGTGAGAGATGGTTGGCTTCGAATCCAAGATGATATGTATTATTCCATAGAAATTGGTGGCTGGGTTATGTTGCGTTATGGTTCAAATGACGGCGTAAATATATCAAATACAAAAAATAGTCTTTATATTAAGGATTATGTCGGACTGACGAAATTTGATAAAAAGACAGGCAAGGTGACAATGAATTATTCTACAAAAGATATGTCACAAAAATTAGTGTGGTCATGTGATGTGGGCTTGAATCAGCCAAATAATAGCGAAATGTAATACTGATAACAAACGTATTAGGCGCTGCCGGATCCCCTAATAACTTCCCCAATCCTGCGTTTGCAATATAAAGCTACTGGTGAGGTGTCTACCTATCTTGGTGATTCTGAAGTTGTAGTGTCAGCGGGTTTGAAGGAAGAACCTATCAATTTAGCTAAAAAGGAAGATTAAAAAGCAATTGAGGATCGTGAATAAGAACAATCAGATGTGGACTCTGACGATGAGTCAAACAATGCTGAGATCCAGCGCTCGGTGTTGACGAAGCAACTGAGATGGTAGCCGAGAATGAAAAGGAAAAAGGAGGATGTGGATAATCCATATATGGACTCTTATCCACATCCTCCAGACATTCCACAAGAAGTTACACCGCTGGGTGTTGTGGAGGGTATGTATAACTTTGATGATGCAAGCGGCTTTGTTGCGTAATTCGAGGGAACTAAATCTACAACCTACACTCTGTTCAGCAACACTCACTTTTCCTCGTAGCCTCATATCTAAGCCTCGTTACAAAACAACCAAATGGAAGCAATACAACCCGAGCACTCATTAAACGTGGTTCTCTGACTCTTTGGATTGATGAGGAATCCATAAGCGGGTGGTCCAAAGCATGCAAAACCGGCGTGGTAGACCACGTCGGTTTAGTTATTTAGCGTTTAACACTGCCGCTCATGGTGAAGCGAGTCTTCTCTATGCCACTGGGGGCTTTACAATGATTTATCTATTCAATATTTAGGCTAGCCAATTTTCCGTTAAGTTGTCCGCATTAGACCTGCCTCAGTCGTGGAGCAAAGTAAGTTGAGGTCTCATTTAGTACTAAAACGAGAGGAGCAAGTCAGGACCAAGCCATTGATGCTACTGGCCTTAAGGTTTACTACGAAGGTGAGTGGAAAGTCAAAAAAACACGGGACGGAGGGCAGCGTAAAGTTATTTTAATTATATATTTCTTTTGCTTGGTCAAAGAAGCTGGATTGGAAGTAAGACGAGAAATAGGCTTATTGTTGACCTTATTTTTATCTTGGAGAGAAAAATTTGTCGCCAGTTTGTCGCCATTAGTAATTTTATTTTGTGGTAAGTGTCTGTTTTAAATTAACTTTTCTTATCGTTGTATACAATGGCTTCACTAATCCAGTCTGGCCTAGATCTAACACCAATCATTACTCACCACTACAAAGTGGATGACTTCCAGAAAGGCTTCGACATGATGCGCTCTGGTATGTCAGGTAAAGTAATCCTAGATTGGGAATAATTCTGAATTAGGAAGCTAACTTAAGAAAGCTTAATAGAAAGGCGACAGTTTTTACTGTCGCCTTTTTTGTGTCTATCCCGCTTTGATATGTGTTTGCACTTTTAGAAACGCTTGTGACAAGAAAAGCACATAACAAAGAGCGACATGATCAAAGGTCCTGTCGCCCATATCGTTTTTATTTCGAGGCTTATTAACCTGCCGCAGCCTGCATAATTAGGCCACAGATGTAAGCGCCGTATGTACCGAGTGCGTAACCAAGTACCGCCATTAGGATACCTACTGGCGCCAGAGCTGGGTGGAATGCAGCTGCTACGATAGGAGCCGATGCTGCGCCGCCAACGTTAGCTTGGCTACCGACAGCCATGAAGAACAGTGGTGCACGGATAAGCTTCGCCATCACAATCATTAGAATGGCATGGATAGTTAGCCATGTGATACCAATGAAGAAGTAGCCTGGATTGTCTAAGATAGCCGTCACATCCATTTGCATACCGATGGTTGCAACTAGGATGTAGATGAACGCTGAACCAACTTTAGACGCGCCGCTGTGCTCAAGGCTGCGTGTAGATTTGAAGCATGAAGCGATGAGCGCGAACGTTGTCACCATAACGATTAACCAGAAGAAGCCTGATGTAAGGCTGTATTTCGCGAGTTCTGGAGCGTTGGTCGAGATCCAAGGTGCGATTAGGTCACTGAATAAGTGAGCTAGACCGGTAAGACCGAATGCAATTCCCGTGATCTTCATTAGATCTGTTGTGGTTGTTGGGCGAGCGTTCTCTTCTTGGTATTTAGAAACCGTCTCTTTTAGCTCTTCGATAGATGATGTGTCAGCTTTTAACCATGCATCAATCTTCTTTTGGCGACCTGCCATGATAAGTAACACGGCCATCCAAATGTTCGCACAGATAACATCAACCGTAATCATTGCAGAGAATAACTGGTCATCAACCTCGAACACTTCTTTCATTGCTGCTTGATTTGCACCGCCGCCAATCCAAGAGCCAGCCACTGTTGTAAGGCCGCGCCATACATCGCCAGATACAAGGTCAGGGTTAACTTGGTCGATAATTAGAATCGCTAAAGGCCCGCCAATGATAATGCCGACAGTACCGGTTAGGAACATGATGACGGCTTTAGAACCAAGGCCAAATATTTTACGAAGGTCTGCTGAGATGATCAGAAGAACGAGTGCACTCGGTAATAGGTAGCGACTTGCAACGAAGTATAGCTTTGAGTTTGACGCATCGATGATGCCTAAACTATTCAATAGAGAAGGAACAAAGTAACAGAGCAATAGACCCGGAACGAACGAGTAGAATTTTTTCAGAGCGCTATTTTGGCTACTTTCCGTGATAAAAACACCGCCAAGAATAACAGCTAACATGCCCATTATTACTGCATCATTAGTAATCATTATTATATCTCCTTTAAGGTGAGCGCAACCGCCTCACTTTTTGAAGTGCAGGACTATACCGACAACTGGTATTCGTTACAAATTGTAACGATAGACATACTTTGAAACGTTTGTGTTAATTTTTATGGTTTGAATTTGTGAGTGCGGAGCGTTAATTATTGGCGATGTGAATGCTTTAGTGGCGACTTGTGAGGCGTGTTTAGATATATGCAATGTAACTCAAACGTTAGAGAATGGTCGCTACGAATTAGAACGACGACTGAAGGGCTTAAAAGAATGCATATATACCCACATTGATGGTGTGGTTTATGTGGGGAGGTAATGTTTTATAAATGTAAAAAGTGAATTCATTTTTGACGGGTAGCTTGAGATTGAAAATTATAACTGGATCACATAAATGTCGTGGTTCATCTGATTTAGGTTCCGTGTTTTGGCTTCATCGGTCGTGCTATTCGTATTTAGAGAATGAAAAAGCGACCCGAAAGCCGCTTTTTGAGTGGTTGTTAACCTCGAATTTGAGCTCTGCTTAGGTTTGTTCTTCCTCAAAGCCATCTGCATAGCCTTTCGGTGGCGGTGTCCAACCTCGTTCTGAGCGAGAGTGCTTGTCTGAACGGTCTTTTTTCATGTCTTCTTTCATTGCTTCTTCAAGGTGAATGAAGATTTGTCGGTAGTTGTTGTCGTAACGTGGGTTCTCTTCAGCGTCAGACCAAGCTTGGTATAGTTTTTCAGACTTACGGCTTTCAACACGTTGATACGTTGATTTTTGCTGTTCAACGAAGAATGGATGGTGCCCTAAAGAACGTAGAGCTTCTGAGCCCATTTCGAGTGCCGAGTGGTACGTTTCTGAGATTACAGAATCTGCACCGGCTTCTCGTAGGCGGTAACTGTGACCACGGTCGAATGCACGCGCTAAGATTTTCACATTAGGGTAGGTGTGTTTAACGTATTTCACTAATTCAACGCTTGAGTCTTGGTTGTCGATAGCGACGACAAACATTGCTGCTTCTTCGATTCCTGCGGTATGCAATAAGTCATGACGAGTTGCATCACCAAAGTAAGATTTGATATTGATGGAGCGTAACAAATCGACTTGGTTAGCTTGGTGATCCAGAACCACAGTATTGACATCATTCGACACCAGTAAGCGGTTAACGATTTGACCGAATCGGCCAATACCAGCAATGATCACCGTACCTTTCTCTTCGATAGTATCGGCTTCTCGGTCGTTAGACTTTTGCTCGTAACGAGGAAGTATCACTTTATCAAATAGAATGAATAAGCCTGGAGTTAGGAACATTGAAAGGGCAACAACCAGCGACAGAGTTTGAACTATATCAGCAGGCAATACGTGGTTTTGAGCCGAGAAGCTAAGTAGTACAAAACCGAATTCACCGGCTTGAGCCAAGCTCAACGTAAACAACCATCGGTCACTATTTTTGATTTTAAAGATCAGCGCCAATGTAAACAACACCAAGGCTTTAAGTAGCATAACGCCAAGAGTGAGGCCAATGATCAAACCAAAGTCGTTGAATAGAACATCAAAGTTGATGCCCGCACCTACCGTAATGAAGAACAAGCCAAGTAGCAGCCCTTTAAACGGGTCTATATTAGACTCAAGCTCGTGGCGGAATTCACTGTTCGCCAATACCACACCCGCAAGGAAGGTTCCTAAAGCTGGTGAGAGGCCGACTAGGCTCATTAGTGCAGCAATACCAATAACCAACATCAGTGCGGTTGCAGTAAAGATTTCTCGCAAGCCTGAGCTCGCCACAAAGCGGAACAGTGGACGACTCAAGAAGTGCCCGCCGACCACAACAATCGCAATAGATGCTGTGATCACAAGGCCATAAGCCCAGCCGGGTAGGCCAGCAACAAGACTCAACTCTTCATGGTGATCAGAAGTCGAAGCGACCGCGCTTTGTGCAGCTTCGATTAATTCTGGCAATGCCAATAGAGGGATAAATGCCAGCATCGGAATGACAGCGATATCTTGGAACAGTAAGACCG
>NZ_JBFRSN010000856.1:0-3063 GCF_041473595.1 Vibrio sp. 10N.222.46.A1 | reverse complement strand
TCACGGCTACCTGCTGCATCTAAATCACCGAAGATAGAAAGAGTCAGTGTCGTTGTATTTAAATCAATCTTACGTAGTTCCATAGCGATATCTCCTTTTGAGTATGTATGGACAGCTGCACTGAATGTGCCAACTTTTATGTTTATATTTTTCAATAGCTTAACTCGATCGCTAATCTCTATCTCATATTGAGAAAGTCGGTTTCTCAATATGAGAACTAAAAATGGGTGAACATTTGAGACTCATAAGCCATTAATTGCATGAATGAAATTGAAAGTTAAATAAGGTTGGCGTGTGGATCGCATCTTCTAGCAAAGGTTGTCTACCTACGTGTCAGAACGCTTAGGATTAAAGGCGTTTGTTGAGCACTACAGATATCAATACGGAGCAGATGATGAGATTAACTAAATTGGCGATAGCAACTCTATGGGCGTGTTCGCTTTCTTCTCATTCATCCTATTTACCTCCCGACCATTTGGTACTGGCCAATACATACCAACAAGGCATTGATGTTTCTGAATACTGGAAGAGTGAAAAGCTTGATGGGATTCGTGCTCTTTGGGACGGACAACACCTTTATACTCGAAATGGGAATCGCATTTACTCACCGAAGTGGTTTACAAAAAACTTACCGAAGGTACACCTTGAAGGGGAGCTCTGGGCAGGAAGAGGAAAGTTCCACTTAGTCCAATCTACCGTCCTCGATCACACACCTAGTGATGTTGCGTGGCGCCAAATAGACTTGATGCTGTTTGATATGCCAGGGGCGACTGGCGATTATCAAAAGCGCTATTACAACATATTGCATTGGGTAAGTATGATTGGAGAACCTCATGTCAGCTACATCGAACATGTACCTATTCAAAATGAAGAAGCTCTGTTTTATCAATTAGACAATGTCGATGAACGTAATGGCGAAGGTTTGATGCTCAGAAAGATCACCAGTCGTTATCAAGCAGGTCGAAGCAATGACCTGTTAAAACTAAAAAGGCATCACGATGCCGAAGCCACAGTTATTGGCTACAAAGGCGGGACAGGGAAGTATAAAGGGATGATGGGTTCGATTTTGGTTCACACGGAAGAAGGGGTTGAGTTTTATATCGGAAGCGGGTTCAGTGATCAAATGAGACTTGCGCCGCCTGAGATCGGCAGCCGTATTACCTTTCGCTACAATGGCTTTACTCAAAATGGAAAACCCAAGTTTGCGCGCTTCGTTAGAGAAAAGAGTGAGTATTAATACCAATCAGATTGTTCAGTACAATATAGTCATACACACAGTAAACGAAAAAGAGCTCTGAATATCAGAGCTCTTTTTCGTATTCAATATCAGGGATACCGGTTGAGTGAGTTAGAACTCAGCGAGAGCTAAATTCTAACTGCACATCGTCGTCTTGTTTGTGCATCCAGTGCAGACGCATACCTAGCATAATAGCTGCAGACGTTAGACCAACAATGAACCCAACCCAGAAACCGTGCGCGCCCATAGGCTCAACAATCCAATCTTTCATTCCTAAAATGTAGCCAATAGGAAGACCAAGCAACCAGTAAGCAACGAAAGTAATGTTGAAGATCGAACGCATGTCTTTGTATCCACGCAAAGCCCCTGCAGCGATAACTTGGATTGCGTCAGTACATTGATAAACTGCAGCGAACAATAGTAATTGCATTGCAACAGTAATTACCGCCGTATTCTCTGTGTACAGTAACGAAACTTGCTCTCTGAATAGTACCGTCAATGTAGCTGTCATTAGGGCTGTGACTAAACCAACAATGATTCCCACGTGTGTCGCGATTTTCGCTCCTTCAGTGTTGTTTTCACCCAACTTATGACCAACACGAATACTCACGGCGGCACCGATACTCATTGGTATCATAAATATCAGTGACGAGAAGTTAATTGCAACCTGGTGTGCGGCGACAACCAAAGACCCAAGAGGGGCAACCAACAGAGAAACAACAGCGAATAGCGTCACCTCAAAGAAGATAGCAGCGGCAACTGGAAAGCCTAGTTTAAACAAACGAATTTGTGCTTTGAGCTGAGGTTTGTGGAACGTACCGAAGATATTGATTTTAGCCAAACGCTTTGATGTTAAAACGTAAGCGAACAGCAGAGCAAACATCACCCAATATACGATAGCCGTTGCAACTCCACAGCCAACACCACCCAGAGCGGGAGCGCCAAGCTTTCCGTATACGAACATCCAGTTAAGCGGGATGTTTAATAGCAAGCCAATAAAACCAATCACCATTGCAGGCTTAGTTAAAGACATACCATCTGTAAAGCTTCTCAATGTTTGGAACAACAAAAATGCAGGGACAGCAAACATCACCGCATTCATATAACCGATGGTTTTTTCTGCCATGAGTTGTTCTATGTCCATCCACTCCAATATCAGTTGTGTCTGAAAAAGTACGCCAATGATTGGAAGGGAGATGGCAAGCGCTAAAAACGCACCTTGTTGAATCTCAAATGGAATTTTTACTTGTCTACCAGAACCATGTAGTTGTGCAACGACAGGAACCAACGCCATCAACAGACCCACACCAAATAAGATTGATGGTAGCCAGATACTTGCTGCAATCGAAACCGCCGCCATATCGATAGCACTTACACCACCGGCCATTACGGTATCGACAAAACCCATTCCAGTTTGTGCAACAGATGCGATTAATACTGGGGTCGCAAGTTTGATTAGATTCGAGGATTCTTCTTTGTAACGATGCACAAACAACTCCAAATAAGAGGGAAAATTAGAATAATAGTGTAGGAAAGGACATTCTGAAGGAATCAGAGACAATGATCTTAAGCTTCCACTGGACGAATCATAAAGAAATGTCACAATAACTGCTATGAAAAACTGTTATTAGAATGCTAAATAGGAATCTTATGTTTACAGGTATCGTTCAAGGAATGGCAACACTGGTTGCTATAAACAAAAAAGAGTTGTTTCAGACTCATACCATTGAGCTAAGCAACGAAATGGTTGAGGGATTAGCGATTGGTGCCTCAGTAGCTCATAACGGTTGTTGCTTAACGGTAACGGAAATTTCAGGAAACCACAT
>NZ_JBFRSN010000855.1:0-5197 GCF_041473595.1 Vibrio sp. 10N.222.46.A1 | reverse complement strand
ACCCAAGGGTTTGTAAGCCACTCTAACATAAGCGCTCCTAATGACTGATATTCGCCACGAAGCGCGCATAGATCTCGTCTAGCTGCTCCGCAATAATTTCATACCCTAATATTGGCTTAGATTGGAGTTGCTTGCCAAGTAAAGTGGGAGATAACTGTGATAAACACAACTCCGATACTTTTCGATGGCTGATATGCCATGGTTCGATCGCCACACCGCCGAGGTCTTGGCTGTACGGAAAGAAGAACCCAAATTGAGATGCATTGGCAAAAAGCCATTGGTAAAACGCTTGCTGGTGGCCAGTAAGGTATTCCCATGGTTCCAGTTGCAGCTGTGTGCCTTCAGGTAAGTGATTACGAGCAAAGACATCAAAGTCACAACCCCAATGGTGACGACTCGCCCCAGGCAGTGCAGACCACCTCAGTATCGCTGACAACTTTTGATGTTCACTGAGTCTTGAAGCATCAAGTGGTTGGCTTTCTGAGTCTAATATTGGTGCTTCACCAGAAAACTTACGGTTCCAAATCAGAGATTGCCTTTCATAGTCGCGAAAGCCACTGGCAATCTCCATTTTGAAACCCGCGAGTTGAGCAGCTTCAATCAAATCGTTTAGGTCATCTTTGACCTCACTGTGAACCAAGAAGGTTTTGCTGCCAATGAGGCTAGGTTCTAGATGAGAATCTGATTGTCCGGTTAGCTGCTCTGGTGTCATAACGTGTCTCTCAATAATTAGATGCTATGAATCGCTGATGAAAAAACTACTTAGCGAACAGGTTCACTAATGTTCTTTCGTACATGTCAGTTAGTTTCTCTAAATCAGCCACTTTCACGCACTCGTTAACCTTGTGAATGGTTGCATTAACAGGGCCTAGTTCTACCACTTGTCCTTTCATGCGCGCAATAAAGCGTCCGTCTGATGTACCACCTGTGGTAAGCAGTGCCGGCTTAACATCATTCACGTGACCTACTGCATCGACAATAGCATCAAGCAACGAGCCTGCGTCGGTTAAGAACGGGTCGCCATTGAATGTCCATTTTAAATCGTATTCGAAATCGTATTTGTCGAGTGTATTTGTGATTCTTTCAACGATGATATCGTTGTTTAACTCAGTGCTAAAGCGAAGGTTAAACTGAACATTAAATTCACCAGGAATCACGTTTGATGCGCCAGTGCCCGCACTTACATTTGGGATCTGGAAGCTGGTTGGTGGGAAATAATCATTACCTTTGTCCCACTCGGTCGTCGCCAATTCATTGATCGCAAGCAGAGAGCTGTGTACCGGGTTGTTCGCAAGGTGAGGGTAGGCAACGTGACCTTGTGTGCCTTTAATCGTTAGATCGCCAGTGATAGAACCACGACGGCCGTTCTTTACGACATCACCTACGTACTCAGTACTTGATGGTTCGCCAACAATACACATGTCGATGTTCTCACCACGAGCCATCAATGCTTCGACAACGCGCACTGTCCCGTTGATGAACGGGCCTTCTTCATCTGACGTGATAAGGAAACCGATTGAGCCTGTGTGATCAGGGTGCTTAGCAATGAACTGTTCTACAGCCACAACCATTGAAGCCAGAGAACCTTTCATATCTGCCGCGCCGCGACCGTGTAGGAAACCATCTACGATAGTCGGTTCAAATGGCTTAGTGTTCCACTGCTCAATTGGGCCTGCAGGTACAACATCAGTGTGACCAGCAAAAGCAAATAGGGGGGCTTCGGTACCACGGCGAGCCCAGAAGTTCGTCGTATCTTCAAATACCATCACTTCGATTTCAAAACCTAGCGCTTTTAAGCGATCAATCATCAGGTCTTGGCAGCCTGCATCTTCTGGTGTTACCGATTGACGGCTGATTAGGTCTTTTGCCAGAGCCAAAGTTGGGCTGTCTGTCATCCTTGAGTTCCTTGTTTAAATTAAACGTCTAGTCATTAATTTCAGGCGTTGAACAGGGGAAGTTCAACGCTTTGTTATCTGTTCTAATACAGCTGATTACGCAAAAATAGCAGCGTATTGATCAGCTTTGAAGCCAATATGAAGCTTGCCATCGACTTTCAAGATAGGGCGCTTGATCATTGCTGGTTGTTCAACAAGCAGAATTACGGCTTTTTCTTCCGTTAATGTGTCTTTTTGCTCTTGAGAAAATTGGCGGTAAGTCGTACCACGTTTGTTTAACACAAGCTCCCACCCAAGATCTGAACAGAAGCTTGTTACCAACTCTTCGGTGATGCCTTGTTTACGATAATCGTGAAATTCGAACTCAATACCTTCAGCTTCGAGCCATTTTTTTGCTTTTTTGATGGTGTCGCAATTCGGAATGCCAAACATAGTGATAGTCATTATTCTTCCTTTGGGTGATTTTATTTCGTTGTTATGAGTTGAATCCTATCAGGAAGCGGCAATTCAGACAAAATAGAGTGAGGAATATTTCATAGAGTGAAAAAAAACAGTAAGAAAATGTCACTATTGGAGACTTATTGATCAGCCTCAACATGTTGTCAGCAAAAAAAGAAATAATTGAGTTGCACATATATAGGAGGTGTCAATGGAGTTGAGTCCTGTTTTTGCAAGGCGGCTATATTTAGCATTGTTAGTGGAAAGCCTTGATAGGCCAAATGTGCCTAAACTCATCGAAAAAACGGGGTGGCCTCGTCGTACTATTCAAGATGTACTCAAGGCGTTACCGGGGATCGGTATTGAACTTATGTTTGTTCAAGATGGGCGACGTCATAATGATGGCTATTACCAATTATCCGACTGGGGGCCATTTGACAGTCAATGGGTTATCCAGCGTAAAGGCGATATAGCAACAAGCCTTGGATTTAGTGCATAAGCCAGCGAAAGCTGGCTTTCTTCTTTCTTCTTTCTTCTCCTTACCGATTACCGATTACCGATTACCGATAAGTCGAATTAGCGACACCGATAAGCGGTGCCCAACATGGTTACGGAAGTCGCAAAATCTTGGGGAAGTGTGAAAATTACGGTGTCCGCACCTAATCCAATAGCATTGGACTTTAGCTCATTCATTGCGCCTTGAATCAGAGTGTCGTTCGGGTAAAACAGATAACTATACCAATGGCCTTCGCTGCCGGTGACTTCCCCTTTATATTCGCACTCGTTGATATCAATCAGTCCGTGGTAATCCATTTGTACTTGGTCAGATTTGCTATGTGGGACTGTTGTCGGTGTCGTGCACCCGACTAATATGCCTGTCATAGCTAAAGCGACTAATTCCTTTTTCATACATTTATCCTGCTATTTCATCAAATAAATCGCGAAACCTACCCAGCTTGCGATCAATAGTAACCACGGCAATTTGCTGGCGTGATTTGATGTTGTTTCAACAATTGTGTCTACATTGTTCTCTTCGTCTAGATTAGTTTGTTGAGTTTGCTTCTCTTTCTTTACGCGTTTTCTTGCTTTATCGGCTTGGCGGCTGCGTTCTTTTTGCTGTTTCTTGTAAAGTGCGATGCCTTTTTCGATACCTTGAGCAATTAATTTTGTTTGTTCTTTGGTTTGAGCTGGCTTTTGCGTCGCTTTGGCTATCTTCAGTGCTTCTTGTTGAGATTCAACAGACGGTGTATTAGTTTTCTTTTTCATACTGAGTTCGACAATTAAAACGGATTAACCAATAAGATAACGCAAACCTAGTTAAGTATGAATGATTTGCGTTAAAGTGTTGGTTTGAAAACAAGTGAAAGTGAGAGTTGTGCGGTACTCCATAGAACAATACGATAAACACGGCTTTTTGAAAGCCCCAATCTTATTATGGTTAGGTTGGCTGTTTCTTGCGAAAGCTTTGGTCGTTTTCATTGTTGCGGGCGCAAGCCGAGAGTCGGGAACGGATATTCTTGAGACCATCTATCCAGACCACCAGATGTTTTATGTCGGGATTGCGTTGAGTGTCCCTAGTTTGTTATTGATGTGGTTATTTGGACTAAGATCTCCAGATAGAAAGCGCCTTAACAAAGTCGTGTCATGGGGACGTTGGGTTACCATGATGGCTATCTTGGCACAGGGCTCCCACACAATTTATCTAATCTATTCGGATAACGGATGGTTCCGTTGGTCAAATGCTATCACCCTATTATTGCTCCTCTGGTTAGCGCTTTATTTAACCAATAGCCATGCCGCTAGGGATTGCTTTAAAGTGGTTGAGCACGAAGACTGATTCTCATCAAAACATTTGTACCATTCACAATTATACTTAGAAGCTAAAACTGGAAGGAATAATCTATGCTTAATGTTTCAAATGAGCAGCCTAACGTTCAAAGTGCTATTTTGCCTGAAGCTGGGCCTTTCGCTCTTTACGTTCAACTTAAAGTGAACGCTAATACTGCTAATGTACTAGCAGAAATTCAAAAGCTTCCGACTCTAATCGACGAGCTAAACCAAACTCAACCTGATGCGAACCTAACGGCGTCGGTAGCATTCTCAAAAGCTTTTTGGGATAAGTTCGAGCACGCTGCTCCCTCTGATCTAATTGATTTTCCTGCGCTTGGTGAAGGTGATATCACAGCACCGAGCACACTGTCTGATGTTCTGATTCACTGTCATTCAAACCGACATGACCTACACTTCTTCATCCTACGTAAATTGCTATCTGAAGTAGCGGCAGACGTTGAAGTAGTAGATGAAACTTACGGTTACCGTTTCCTAGACTCACGTGACATGACTGATTTCGTTGATGGCACTGAAAACCCGAAAGACGCGCAGCGTGCTGAAGTGGCGATTGTGCCTGAAGGTGAATTCGCAGGTGGTAGCTACGTAATGGTGCAGCGTTTTGTGCATAACCTGCCAGCTTGGAATAGATTAAACGTATCGGCACAAGAGAAAGTGGTTGGCCGTACCAAGCCAGATTCGATCGAGCTAGACGATGTTCCAGCGGCGTCTCACGTTGGTCGTGTGGATATCAAAGAAGAAGGCAAGGGCCTTAAAATTGTTCGTCATAGCCTACCTTACGGCACAGCAACAGGCGATCACGGTTTACTGTTCATCGCTTACTGTAATGTTCGTCATAATTTCGATGCGATGCTAGAGAGTATGTACGGCGAAACAGATGGCAAAACAGACCAACTGCTTCGCTTTACTAAAGCCGTTACTGGCGCTTACTACTTTGCTCCTTCAGCTGAGATGTTGAGTACACTAACGATTAAGTAAGTCGTCTCAAATAGAATAAACAAAGGGAGCCTCATGGC
>NZ_JBFRSN010000854.1:0-3120 GCF_041473595.1 Vibrio sp. 10N.222.46.A1 | reverse complement strand
GATAAAGAATAATTTAATTTTACCTTAATGATTAAACAACACCTAAAAATCAGTTGCTTATGGAGTTATAAAAAAACATAAAATGCGTCACTTATGAGTTTCATTTCGACTTATTTAGCTGTTCTATCGTTTTGGTTACATTTGTTACAAATTATTGAACTCGTGAATCGTTCAGCTAGGCAATTCAGAAATAACAATTATGGGTTACGTGAGTGATGCATAACTAGGAAAATCCACCTTATCCCAAAGTTGCTTTCTCAAGTCATCTTGGTTAGACCATTTGCCCGCCAAAACCCACTCAACAAGTGCACTTGCCACGTCAGGGTAAGTAACCCTTTCAGCCTGCTTTTCACCGAGCCAACTACGCAAGATAGCCGCGTCTAAAAAACTCATGGTTTGAGCCAACCCGAGCGCTTCAAGCGTCGCCACATTACTTTGTTGTTCGAACTGTCCCTCAAGAGGCTTAAGAAGCAACTTCTTACCTAAAGTTAAGGCTTCAGATGGCAATTCAAAACCGCCGTTGGCCACCACACCAGAGCACTGATTGAGATCGAATTGGAAGCCGGCATGACTGAGTGGTTTGAACTCTATATTTTCGACTCGGCTATGCTCAATCACATTCGGGTGATAACAGACAAAGTGATGAGAAACAAACTTCATCAACAACTCAGAGATCGCATCAAGATCCTCAAATGGTAGATAAACCAAGGTGAAGTCTTGTGTTGCTTTCGCTCGCTCATCACACGCTGGCGTGTGAACGATAGGTGGCAATATTGGCTGTTCAAAGTGATACCAGTGCAAACCAATAGAGTGCTCAGTTGGGGCGAAATGTTGAATCACGGAATGTTCAATCCAGTTGCCCCCTTCTTTAGGTACATCATAGCGGAACGCATTCTGGTGGCTTATACCAATACATGGCACACCTTGCCTCTTAGCCGCCCATGCCGTCACAGGTTCAAAATCATTAAGCACTAAGTCATAAGGCGCAAGATCGATCTGGTTAACCTCGCGGAGAAATCGCCAGATGTTGTTCTTGATGAGTGTCTTGCCGTATTTAACCTTTCCCTGCTCGCTGTAAAAAGTTAAACCGCTGCGGGTCTGATAGTTGCCAAACGCTTCCATCGAAAAGAATTTACTCTCGTCTCGCCCAGAGAACAGAAAGTCGACATCAATATTTTGCTGACGAAAAGCGACGGCCATTGCTCTCGCTCTAGCGATGTGCCCATTTCCAGTGCCCTGTACGCCATATAAAATTTTCATTCAGGTTCCTTGAAGATTAATAATTCGAGCTCTGCTGTCTTTGCCTGTGTCTTTTTAATATGAACAACAGAACAAACAGCCATACGACTAAGCGCTATAAAATGAAGTAAATGGCTAGGCTTGTGCACGCTATACCTAGCGCTGCGCCAATCAGTACGTCCGTTAAAAAGTGCACACCGAGTAGGATTCGAGAGCCTGCAATCGCTGTCGCCCAAATCAAGCTAAAGAGATAGAGACTTGGATAAAAATGTCCGATTAGAGTCGCCATAACAAATGCAGCAGCGGAGTGCCCAGATGGCAGGCTGTATTTATCTGACGGCACAATGTGAGAGTGAAGTAATGAAGAGAATTCAGCGGGTCTGCGGCGCTTTAGGGTGTTTTTGGCTACCCAATAAATCGGTAGCTCTATCGCAAAAGCGGCTAGACCAACCATTAAAAATTCACGACCTGTGTAGCCATCAGCTAACAGCGCAATCAGAGCGATCAACACATATAGATGACCATCCCCGGTATGAGACACCGCTTTACTCAATGTTGCATGTTGCCCGCTATAACGGTTCTTCAAACAGAAAACAGAAAATGCCACATCCCAGCGGACAACAGGTTCGATAGTACGCATACGATCTCCTTAACAATCCTTATTCAGTTAAGGCTCAAGGTATGCCCCTGAAATGACAGTTAAGTGACGTTTTGAATGAACTAAAATGAATTTTGAAGCGAATTAACCGCTTTCACTAAGTAAGCTAATAGGAGCCTAGAAGCAGCCGATAAAAATAAAGCGACACAAGGCCGCTTTATTCTTCTATGTTTTTGCTTCTTTATATAAGTAAACAAACACTACTTCTATCGTGTTAATGGTTATAGCGTTCGCTAATGATAGTAGTGCTGACTAATGATAATAGCGCTAAAGATTATAGCGCTAAAGATTATAGCGCTAATGGCTCATGCTTCTTCACCAACCCGAAGTCAGCCAATATCGCGTAAGCGGCAGGGATCATAAACAACACCAGTAAGGTTGAAGCAAATATGCCAAACACAATTGAAATAACCAGAGGCTGGATAACCTGAGCCTGCAAGCTGGTTTCCGTCAACAGCGGTAGCAAACCTGCTGCGGTCGTCATTGATGTCAAAAATACCGCACGGAAACGCTCGCGACTGGCCTTCACCACCGAGTCATGAACGCTATCTCCCTCATCAACATGGTGACGAATGTATTGCACTAACAAGATGGAATCATTGACCACGATCCCGGCAAGCGACACAAAGCCCATCATGCTTGGCATACTCAAAGCGTGGCCAAGTATCCAGTGACCAACCACTACCCCAATGAAGGCTAGTGGAATCGCCAACATCACGACCACAGGTTCTAAGTAACTTCTGAACTGATAACTTAGAATCGCAAATACGCCGAATAAGCCGAGCAAGAACCCTTTGCCCATTGAGGCTCCGGTCTTCGCGGCATCTTTGGCTTCACCTTCAAAATCAAAACGTAAACCCGGGTACTTCTGAATAAGTTTGGCGGCTTCATCTTTTTGGAACTGAGCCAGAATCGCGGATGAACTCGCTTTCTTATTATCAATATCACCAAAGATACTGATGGTTCTTAAGCCATCGATGCGTTGAATTCGCACGTAGTTACGCTGGAAATCTAACGTTGCCAATGTAGCTAGCGGGATCTGGCTGCCGTCTGCGGTGATGATTGGGAAGTTAGCCAGTTGCTGTAAATCACCCGCTTGTTCTTTATCAAGGCGTACCTCAATCGAAATGTTCTCAACCCCAATTTGGATTTCATCCGCAGTCTGACCAAAGAAGGCCGCACGCAATTGGGAAGCAATCATCTGCCCATTCACATTGTAGGTT
>NZ_JBFRSN010000853.1:0-4517 GCF_041473595.1 Vibrio sp. 10N.222.46.A1 | reverse complement strand
AGCTTATATCGATAGGCTACAACTAAAAGATGATTTTTATTAGTAAAGTCAGAAAAATTGGGAGGCCAAGATCAAAAAATGGCCGCTTGATGCGACCATTTTATAACTCTTTAAACTTTTTCTTAGCTAGACAATTTAAAACTACGTTAGCTCTTGACGACGTTTGCAATGCCTTCAAGCTGTAGAACTGGAGCTGCGTCGATGTCTTCGGCGTTCATCATTGCAGACACACGTTGCATCGAAGAAAGCAGTAAGCTTTGCTCCCATGCTTCTAAATTTTGGAATTTTTTAACGAAGTTATCTTGTAGCGGTGGTGGCGCATTGTTAAGTAGCTCTTGACCTTTTTCAGTCAGATTTGCGTGTACTTTGCGGCGATCTGACGAGCTGCGAACACGTTGTACGTAGCCGTTCAATTCCAAGCGATCGATGATCGTCGTTGTCGTCGCTTGACTCACATTAGTTTGATTAGACA
The DNA here is from genome assembly GCF_041473595.1 of Vibrio sp. 10N.222.46.A1. Classification (NCBI taxonomy): domain Bacteria; kingdom Pseudomonadati; phylum Pseudomonadota; class Gammaproteobacteria; order Vibrionales; family Vibrionaceae; genus Vibrio; species Vibrio sp. 10N.222.46.A1. Next base: position 4,045 of record NZ_JBFRSN010000853.1, on the reverse strand, counting down.
ATTCTTTGATCGTCACATTACCCATCTCTTGGATTGCGCGCATTAAAATCAATTGAGGGCCCGTCAAACCATACTCTTTACTCAGCTTTTTCGAGTGTAAATCGATAGCGCGAATAATTTGGCGAATAGCGACCAAGATTTCGTCATGTTTATCCAAGATGCAGACCTTTGTACTAATATACTGTGAGTGACTTTACAGGGTCGTGGCGATGAGATTTTCCAAACTGAACAGCTTAGGATCGCTCGAATTACACTGTAAATTGATAATTTACTTCATTGATTTTTCCGCATTGTACTGATGTTAATACTATTCTCAATCTTTTCTATACCACTAAACTTGCGTGGTACGGCACTTTTGCTTAATGAAGGGGGAATCAAAGCTTCAATGACGGCAAAAATAATGAGTCAGAGAATACAAACTAAAAGAATAATATATTTTAATAATCATAGAGGTAGAGAGATTTAGCCCTCTCTACCTAATAAAAAACCAGCCTAAATTGCTAAGCTTAAAAACGAAATTTTACGCAGCGGTATTCATCTGAAAGTTACCAGTAAGCGCATTATAAAATTCACTGTTATCCAAAATACCGACCAGTTTATTGTCTTCCACCAGCAAAATCGGATGATTACTTAGCTGTTTCAGTTTAATCGCATCGCGCATGCCAATCTCTGGGCTTGCCACTACCACACTCGACGCGCTGATTGCCGTTAAATCGTCAGATTCGTTCCACTCAACAAGCGCTAAAGTTGATTCACCTTTTACAGATAAAGTACCTTCACTCTGCTCAATCCATAAGTCTTTAGAGTCACAGATCTTCCAACTTTCATCTTCTTGTTTCAAAGAATCCAGTGGCTGCATCAACGAACGACCTTTCAATACGTTCAACGGGTTAGTGTGTGCGACAAAATCTTTCACATATTCCGTTTTTGGTGTGAGTACGATCTCTTCAGGCTTACCATGTTGAATCAACTTGCCTGACTCCATGATCGCAATGTTATTACCAATCTTCAGCGCTTCGTCTAAATCATGACTCACGAACAGAATCGTTTTGTTAAGCTTGTTTTGCAATAGAATTAGCTCATCTTGCAACTGCGCACGAATCAGCGGATCAAGCGCTGAAAACGGTTCATCCATAAGAAGAATGTCGGTATCCATCGCAAAAGCACGCGCTAGGCCAACACGTTGCTGCATACCGCCAGAAAGCTCATGCGGATACTTGGTTTCCCACTCAGCCAAACCCACCATTTCAAGTTGTTCACGCGCTTTAGCACGACGAACATCTTTGGCGACACCTTGCATCTCTAGACCAAACGCCACGTTATCTAACACGTTTAACCAAGGCATTAGGGCAAATTTTTGGAACACCATAGAAACGCGGTGAGTACGAAGATGACGCAAGGTCGCTTCGTCGCACTGTTCACCTAAATCAACCAGCTTGTCTCCATCTTTGATCGCCAATGAGCCACGGCTGATCTCATTCAAGCCGTTAACTGCGCGAAGCAAAGATGATTTACCAGAACCAGACAAACCCATCAGCACACAAATCTCGCCTTCTTCAACGGTCAGCGACACATTATCTACGCCAACGACTTGGCCAGTCTCATCAATGATCTCTTGGCGAGTTTTACCTTGATCGAGCAACTCAAGCGCTTGCTTCGGCTTATCACCAAACACAACATCGAGATTCTTAATGGTAATCGCGTCCATTGTCTTTTTTTCCTGAGAGTTAGACATGATTATGCTTCCTTCTGGTTTGGTGTTTTGCACAAGCGATCAAGAATGATAGCGACTAATACAATCGCCAGCCCGGCTTCAAAACCTTGTGAGATGTTCACTGTGTTCAATGCGCGAACAACAGGTTTACCAAGCCCGTCAGCACCGACAAGAGCAGCGATAACCACCATCGAAAGCGACAACATAATACATTGAGTGACACCTGCCATAATACTTGGTAAAGCAGCCGGTAATTCGACCTTCATCAGCAATTTCATGCGGCTCGCACCAAACGCTTTACCCGCTTCAATCAACTCTTCAGGTACTTTGGTGACGCCTAAGTAAGTCAAACGAATTGGTGCGGCAATGGCGAAGATGATGGTCGAGATTAAGCCAGGAACGATGCCCAAGCCGAATAAAACCAAAGTCGGAATCAGATACACAAACGTTGGAACCGTCTGCATTAAATCAAGAATGGGTCTAAGCACCGTATATAACCAAGGGCGATGCGCGGCCATAATGCCAACTGGAACGCCAATTAATACGGAAATCGTTGTCGCTGCAAACACGAGGACAAAGGTTTCCAGCATTTCTTGCCAGTAGCCAAGGTTTAAAATAGTCAGCAAAGCTGCAACCACGAAAATCACAAGCGAGGGTTTACGGTGTAAATACCATGCAATCGCTGCGGTCATCACGATTGGTAAAGCCGGTGGCATCCACTTAAATACATCGACTAAAAACATAATGACGGTTTCTAGAAAAATCGAAATAGCGTCAAAGAATCCTGCTGCATTGATTGTTAGCCAATCAACACCCGCTTCCATCCATTGACCAACAGGGATTTTGTTTTCCGTAATAAAATTCACAATATTGCCTTTTATTATGGGTGGGCTACTTCAAACCAATAGACAATTGGCAAGCCCACCTTTTTTATTTATAGAGCTTTGATAAATAGATCGATAGGTAGGTAAAACTAAGCTTTAACTTGTTTTAGGTATTCAGTAACCGCTTGAGCCGCTGATTCACCTTTATGCGTTTTTACGTTCTCTAACCAAGCTTCAACTTGTTGAGGGTTATTGTTCAACCATTGTTGAGCCGCTTTCTCAGGCTTCACTTTTTGGTTAAGAATCTCTTCCATCAACTGGTTTTCCATCTCTAGAGTGAACTCTAGGTTTTGCAGAAGTTGACCGACGTTTGCACATTCAGACACGTAGTTTGAACGAACATTGGTGTAAACATTCGCGCCACCGTAGTTAGGGCCGAAGAAGTCGTCACCACCTGATAGGTATTCCATCTCAACATTGCTGTTCATTGGGTGCGGTGCCCAACCAAGGTAAACGATCCACTGGCTACGACGAGCAGCGCGAGATACTTGCGATACCATGCCCGCTTCACTTGATTCCACTAGGCTGAAATCTTTCAAGCCAAACGCGTCAGCATCAATCATTGATTGGATTAAGCGGTTGCCATCGTTACCCGGCTCAATACCGTAGATGCGGTCTTTAAATTTGTCGGCATGTTTTGCTAGGTCGGCGAAGCTTTTCACGCCAGAGTCGTACACGTATTTTGGTACGGCTAGTGTGTATTTCGCACCTTCAAGGTTGGCACGCACTGTCTCTACCGTTCCCGCTTCGCGGTACTTAGCGATGTCGCCTTCCATAGTTGGCATCCAGTTACCTAGGAATACGTCAATATCGCCGTTCGCCATTGAAGAGTAAGTAACAGGTACTGAAAGTAGGTCAGTTTTTGTTTTGTAGCCTAGGCCTTTCAGTAGCTCTGAAGTGACCGCCGTTGTTGCGGTAATGTCTGTCCAACCAACATCAGCGAAGCGTACGTTTTCACATTGTTGTGGTTCAATAGAAGCGTTAGCACCAAATGCAAATGCAAATGAACTGATGGCTAGTGCTGTTAACGTTTTCGTGGTCATGTTCTGAATATTTAGAGTCGTCATAATGGTTCCTTTTTATCTTTCCTTTTTCTGCTCGATATCAACACCGATAGAGAGCAGTTCTTCTGACTTTTGACTTTTGACTAATTTTTGTTGTTACTTTTTGCTTTTTCTATTTTTGAACTATTTTCTATTTTTGAACTAATAACAGAGGCTTACGCTTCTCTTACTGGTTTATTTATTCTTTGCTTCTCTTGCCACTCAGGTGCAATCCACACTGGAACGTCCTGCGCTTTGAGCATTGGCTTACCCAAAATCAAATCGGAAGCACGCTCGGCAACCATAATGGTCGGGGCGTTCAAATTACCGTTTGGAATGATTGGGAAAACCGATGAGTCGACAACACGTAAGCTGTCGATACCGCGAACGCGACACTCTTCATC
>NZ_JBFRSN010000852.1:0-4146 GCF_041473595.1 Vibrio sp. 10N.222.46.A1 | reverse complement strand
AAATCGATACCAACACTGAACTTAGGCGCCTGATGTTGCTCTTGAGAAGATAGCTCTTGTGAATGCATCTGCGGCGTATGTTCTTGAGAAGAAGACTCGTGCGATGATGGCTGAGTTTGGTGTTCCATTATAGCTCTACCTCTGCCGGTGCAATTACAGATGCATCGTAGTTTTCAGCAAGCTTAGGCAGGTTCATGTTAGTTGCTTTCCAACCTTTGTGAACCAATGTGCCGTTGAATGGTGCGTTACCCGTTACGTTGCCAGTTAGGCGAATTTCTTGAGGGTTGAAACCTTCAGCAATAGTGATACGTGTTTCTTCATCTTCAGTGCGGATGTGAGACAGCGTTACGTAATCGGCTAATACTTTTTGACCGCCAGTGTGAATAACACGAGCTGCTGCGCCAACTTCTTCATCAGAGAATGACGTTAGGTCTTCTTTTAGGAAGTCAATTAAACGAGCTTCTTGCTGCATGATAGACAGTAGTTGCATTGCAGAATCTGTTGGTGCTGTTGCCAGCTTAGATTCAACTTCTACTACTTTTTCGATCACACGTTCAACTTCAACAACTTTCTCTACTTCGACAATTTTCTCAACTGGCTTTTCAACTTCAACGATCTTTTCTACTGGTTTTTCTACGACTTTCTCAACCACTTTGGTTTTACGAGAAACGGCAATTAGCAGTAGTAAAACGCTTGATGCAGTTAGGCCTGCGTGAAGCATATCAAACGTTTGTGGGATTAGGTTCAAATCAACGATCATAGTGATTTCTCTTTAAAATTGATTTAACGGTATATTCGTCGGTTTAAAGGAATATACAGGTTGGAAAGAAACTCAGTGGCATAAGGCCGAAATGGTCACTTTCAAGCTATAAATATGGGTGGATACTAGCATATTCAAGGCTTAAGGGCTTTATTTAATGTTTTCAATAAACTGGCTTTTTGGTGAGTTAGCTTGAAAGTTAATCGAGATTTGTCTGGTTATTGGTCATGGGGGTCAGTAAAATTTACAAAATGCCCGTTTAATGTGACATTTAGGACTAAACATGAATGGAGCATTATTTCCGTCCGTTATATACTTTTCATTCAATAGAGCCTATTTGGAACCCGCATGCCCCAAACTACTGACCCACTAACAGGGTTGAAGAGACAAACTCTCCCGTTGGTCGTATTTTCGGTCAGTTTTTTGATTACTGTTTTGTGCTTTGTATTAGTCATGCTTAATCAAAAGCGTGCGCTGAATATGAATTTGGATAGTTTTGCTACTCACCAGACATTGAGCTTGGAAGCCTTTATAGATAATGATGTTGCATATATTGGGTCTGGTGCTAATTTTTTCTACGCAAATGACCCTGAAAATTGGGATAAGTTTGATCGCTTTGCTAAGCAAACCATAGATGATTCAAAGAGTTTAATTGCCTTGCAGTGGATGCAAAAAGTGCCCGCAGACGAGATAGCTGAGCACACGGCGAAAATGAAAGAAAAGTACCCATTCTTTAAGCTGTATACCATTCCTAAGAACCAAGCAAAAACCTATGGCTACATTTTGGATGGTCAGCCAGCTTTCGTTGCTAGCGATATTTTCCCCAATACAGAACCAAACAACAAAGTTCTTGGCTTTTACTCTTCTAGAGAGCGATTTGATCTCGTTCTAGATAATATCAAACAGACACGTAAGGCGAATATTTCAGACAAAGTTCGCTTGATACAAGATGGGCTAGATAAAGGCACAAAAAAGAGTGGCATGTTGGTGTATCACCCTGTCTTTGAGGGAGAGAGTGACAACTTACTCGGCGTTGTAATTGGTGTGGTTCGCACCACATACTATTTTGAGAACTTGCTGGCTTCGACGGTTGGGGATATGAATGTTTATGTCCGCGTTAGTGATGTCGGTTTTGAAGCCGAAGATGCACCTGTCTTGTTCGAAACGAAAGGTTATGAGGGTGTGACTGGACAACATATCACCAAGAAAATCACACTCACTAACCGTGAATGGGTTGTCGACTTCAAGATAGACTCATGCATTTCGTTTAATGGTTACCTGGTGTTGGCCGGGATTGCCCTCGTGGGCACGACTATTTCACTGTTGCTTTCTTATATCGTTAAACTGCAAGTCCAAGAAAAAGTACGCCTGTATAAAATGATTGATGAAAGAACGGAAGAACTCCGTTTTCTTGCCAATCATGACAGCCTCACAGAGATTTATAATCGACGAGCCTTTAATAAGGTGCTCGATAAAGCGATACAAGGTGACAAGCCGTTTAGCTTGATTGGATTTGATGTCGATAAATTTAAAGGGATTAATGATCAATTTGGCCACCCGGCTGGTGATGCCTTACTGGTTCATGTAATTCAGTTGATTTCAGGCAGTTTGAAAGAGGGCGATCATGTCTTCCGTATGGGAGGAGATGAGTTTGGTATCATTTCGAGCGTCATTGAACACGACGCGCTGGCACGTTATTTAGAATGTATTTTAGATACGGTGAGCGAGTCTCACTGTGAGCATAAAGGTCAACTATTGAGTTGTACTCTAAGTATCGGTGCTACCATCCGCAGTAAAGAAGACATCGAAGAGCTCCTTCAAAAAACCGATAGTATGCTTTACCTAAGTAAGTCAAATGGCCGAAATCGCGTTACAATTGCAGGCTAAATGAGCACTTGATGCAACTAGGGTCGAGTTCTGTATTGGGCTCATGTACAATTTGACAAAATTTTTGACGAGAGAATTAGGCGACGTATGAATCACAATCGAGTGGTATGTTTCGATTTGGAAATGTGCTGTTGGAGCGAAGACGGTGTGGGAACAACAGGCGAGATCATTGAAGTTGGTCTTGCTGAAATTGATCTAGCATCTGGCACTATCGTCAAGCGAGCACAATACTACGTTAAGCCAGAGAAAGATGAAGTCTCTCTGTTCTGCGCCGAGCTAACGGGCATAACACCTCGTAAAATCGAAAAGCAAGGTCGTCCATTAGAATCTGTCATCAAGTCGATGATTAAGAACTTCGGTGGACCAAAAAAAATCTATGCAGCGTGGGGACGTGACGACCTTATCTTACACAAAGAGTGTATTGAGAAAGGCATCGAACCTCCGTTCAGCGAGTTCTTGAACATCGCCACGCTTTATCGAGTTCAGAATCGATTGAAAGAAAAACGTATTGGTCACCGTGCTGCTCAAGAAGCGAAAAACATTGAGTGGGAAGGTCGTCAGCACTCTGGTTATGTTGACGCTTATAACTTGGCAAAGCTTGCGCTGACGATGTTGTAATCGTTTGTATTTCAGAGAGGCGCTTGGTTAAATACTGAAAGGTTAAACACTTAAAGTTAGCCTGAATCTTGTGAGTTATTAAAATGAAGAGCCACCTACTTATTAGGTGGTTTTTTTGTGCCTGTTATTTGAGGGTAATGACGATCCAAATTAAGGGCAATGACTATTCACGTTAAGGGCAATGACTATCCCAAGAAACCTAATTTCAACAAGTGGTTTATCAATAGTGAAGTCCCAGCGAGTGATGTGTTGATTCGTTAGGCATGGCACTTAGGCTGCTTTTGACTAACGCCAGAAGATTAACATTCACAAGGAGAGTGATGTGAAAATAGCGATATTGGATGACTACCAGAACGTCGTTAAAGACCTCGATTGCTTCAACAAACTCGAACAACACGATGTCACGGTATTTACCCAGACTTATTCAGAGCAAGAGCTCGCCATTAAGTTAGTCTCGTTTGAAGCCATTGTGCTCATTCGTGAAAGAACCGAGATCACCGAATCTTTGTTATCGCAGCTCCCAAACCTCAAGCTGATTAGCCAGACGGGCAAAGTAAGTAACCATATCGACCCGCAAATGTGCGAACGATTTGGTGTTACCGTGTTAGAAGGCCGAGGCTCGCCAGTCGCACCCTCTGAATTATGCTGGGCGTTGATTATGGCTGCATCGCGCCACATTCCTACTTACGCGTCAAACCTTAAGCAAAACCAGTGGCAAGATTCAGGCTCGTTAGGGTTAGGTCGAACTTTGAAGGGCTTGAAGCTTGGTATTTGGGGTTACGGAAAAATCGGAAAATGCATTGCACAATATGCCCAAGTATTTGGGATGTCTGTCGTAGTGTGGGGCAGCCAAGCTTCACGTGATCAAGCACAAGCGGATG
>NZ_JBFRSN010000851.1:0-1490 GCF_041473595.1 Vibrio sp. 10N.222.46.A1 | reverse complement strand
AGATCAAAGTGAAGCCAAACTTCAACGCGAAGTTACGGCCAAAATGCCAAGCAATTAGCGGCAATATCACGATGAAAACCCAAGGCTTCGCTAACGAGTCAGTTAAAAGTACAGTATTCGCAAACAAGCTTGGCATCTTATCGAACACGTTTTGAAGCGACACAATCCAATTTAGTTCAACTTGATGGACTTGGGGTGCCGCGCCCACCAGCTCAGTCACATACGTCACAGGTTGATCTGTCGCAGATAAAAACAACTCATTAATCTCTGACCACTGCTCTGGGTAACGATATTGCTTTGCTTCCAACTCAGTGGGAGGAAGTAACATCGCTCTACTAACTTCCACGCCATAATGAGGAGCAAACCAGATAGGTAGTTCAAAACCACCTAGCTCATTTCGAGTTTGAAAACTGATCACTTCAGAGTCAGAGACACAATCATACACAACGGCACTGTCGGTATATCCCAACACATCACCGACCGTCACGGACAAGCCCGCCTCTTCCCAAGTTTCTCGTTGCGCTGCGATGGCAGGCGGCTCACCAGAAACCACAGTGCCTCCCGGTAGAGACAATTGCCCCGTGATCAATTCATCAACCAACACGATTTGGTTATCAGCACGTACTACACACAAAGCGCCCGCGATATGATCGGGCAAAGTGTTGTTAGCCCAAGCGGAAGTAGTACTCAAAAGAGACAGTATGAAAACGAAAAAATATCTAATAACCAACGAGTTTACCTAAAAATAAGAGAAGAAATTTAAGACTGCTAATACACGAGTCTATTGTAATCAAAGCCACACAAAATCGCTGTCTACGTTTTGTGCAAAGCCTTCCTCATCCATTGAATGTGAGGTGTGAACCCCATTTTTTGATAGAAGTCCTTGGCAGGCGAATTAAAGTCCCAAACCTCTACAAAGACTTGTTCAACCCCATAATCATCAAAAGTCGCTTCAACTTTGCTAAACAACTTTTCAGCAATCGATTCTTTTCGATAATCAGGCAAGACAAACAGTTCATCGACACTCCCCATCGGCACTGGTTTACTCACCGTTGAGATAAGCTCACAAAAATGTCCGGAGATAAAGCCAACAATGAGTTCACCTTTTAATGCCACGTAGACTAAGCATTCAGGATCATCTAGGTAACGTGCAATGCTTTTTTCCTGCTCAATCTCTTCGGCCGTTTTAAAATGCTCTGGGCTTGCAAGGTGGTGGTGATGGTGGAGATCGAACATTAACTCGTTAAGTTGTTCCAAATCCGTGTGCTTTGCAGCCCTTAAGGTGACATTCATGACTATTGCGCTTCTCAAACCAAATTAATATCTAAACTGAGTCTAGTTTACTTGGCGTGAGTATCTATACAAGTTATTGAATTAATTCATTGTTTGAAGTGTGTATTTTAGATACAAAAACGGCCACATTACGTGGCCATTCTGTTTGAATGATTTTGAATTAAACGAATATAGAAGCTATGGCTTTTGCTGTAGCT
>NZ_JBFRSN010000850.1:0-1867 GCF_041473595.1 Vibrio sp. 10N.222.46.A1 | reverse complement strand
GATACCATCGCAATGGTTAAAGTGAACGACCAAGAAGTCGCGTGTCGTTTGTCACCAGAGTTTGAAGTGTCGGTTGGGCAAATGGCACCGCTTCATTTTGACTTATCAAAGGCGGTATTCTTCGATGCTCAGACTGAAGCGAGAATCGACTTCTAACTTCTAACTTCTAGTTATTGAGTTAGTTTAACAATCAAAGTTCATGTCTAAATCAAAGGCAGTATCACCAACTACTAATAAGTAAGGTGATGCTGCCTTTTTCGTTGGCTATACTTGCTTTTTATCCCTTATAAAAACAGAGGGATAAACGATATATATGCTTCTACTGCAATAATATCGTGATTTAGTATCCCTTAGCTCTATAAAGCTGACGTAGAAACGCGTAGGATCACACTACTTTAGACCAGAAACTAGGCTGCACCTTGGTGCATAAACAGAAGAATACATGAAACTAACAGCAAAACCAGCGGCGAATAACGCTTTACTTATTTCTATTACGACACCGGATTTTAAAGGTGACGAAGCAAAAGAGTCTCTTGCCGAACTTGCTCGCTTAGTGACAACCCTAGGGTTTAAAGTCGTCGGTACGCAATCGCAACACCACAGTTCATCTCAAAGACAGAATGTGCTGGGTGCCGGTAAGCTTGCTGAAATTGCACACCTAACTGGTTATCAAGGCTCTATTGAAGAAGCAGAAGATGAAGATTTTATTGATGAGTCGTTTGATTTTAGTTCTGAAATCGATGAGCTAGATTTTGATGATCTTCCAACGGGCAACTTCCAATACGGTGCCGCTGATGTTGTGGTATTTGACTGTGATTTAAGTCCATCTCAAATGCGTACTGTTGAGGCGAGTTTGGGTGTGGAAGTATTTGACCGTACTGGCATCATCATCGAAATCTTCAGCCGCCACGCTCGTACTCGTACTGCTCGTCTGCAAGTTGATATCGCTCGTCTAAACTACTTAGTGCCACGACTTCGTGAAACGGCTGAGGGCGATAAAGAACGCCAAATGGGTCAGGGCGCCGGTGAAACTTCACTAGAGCTAGACCGTCGTAACGTACGTGACCAAATTGCTGCGCTTAAGCGTGAGCTAGTAAGCGTACAAGATGAAATGAAGACCCGACGCACAAGGCGCGCGGAGCTTTTCACTGTTGCTTTAGTTGGCTACACCAATGCCGGTAAGTCTTCGATGATGCGTGCAATGACCGCAACCGAAGTGGTCGGTGAAGATAAACTGTTCGCAACGCTAGATACGACGGTTCGTGCGCTTCAGCCGATTACTCAACCGCGTATTCTGGTTTCAGATACAGTGGGTTTCATCAAGAAATTGCCACACGATCTGGTTGCATCATTCCACTCAACGCTAGCAGAAGCGCATGATGCTTCATTGCTGCTTTATGTGGTTGATGCTTCTGACGTTTCATTCCGCGCACAACTTGATGTGGTACACGACGTATTAGCTCAAGTGGGTGTAGAAGGCAGCGAGAAACTATTAGTTCTGAATAAGTGCGATAGATTGACTGAAGAGCAGCAATTAGAGCTGATCGAAGAATTCCCAGATGCGATGCTAACGTCGACTCGAGATCCGCTAGATATCACGAAACTGCACAAGTACATCGTTGGTGTTGCTGAAGAAGGCATGATCGAAGAAGAGATCACCATCCCTTATTCAGGACAAGGCATCATCGGAGAGATTCGCTCAAACATGAGTGTGGTTAAAGAAGAGTACGATTACGAGTGCATTAAGTTGACCGTTCGCTCTAGTGAAATTGACTTAGCTCGACTGAAAAAGCGTATGCAGAATTCTTAATATTTTATAGCGTTTAGACACAAGTTAAAATACCAAAAAAGAGAGCCTAGGCTCTCT
>NZ_JBFRSN010000849.1:0-465 GCF_041473595.1 Vibrio sp. 10N.222.46.A1 | reverse complement strand
AACCAGCAGGGAATGAAAATTCTGCTAAACCAGTAGGCGTTGCTTGCTTCATTTCTGCTTGGTCTTCTTTACCGTAGTTACGGAAAATCGAACCATCGGTTAAGATAATAAATAAGTCGGCATGGATTTTTTCAGCCAGTAATTCAGCCGTAAGATCTTTGTCAATGACGCACTCTACGCCAGTACTCTTACCTTGCTCAATACTCACGGGAACACCGCCGCCGCCACAAGCGATAACAAGGTTTTCTGTATCTAGAAGTGTTTCAATTTGCTGAATTTCAACAATGCTTTTTGGCATAGGAGAAGGCACAACGCGTCGGTAGTACTCGCCATCAGCTTTAAACTGCATTGTGCTTTGAGCCATTAATTCTTTAGCTCGTTGCTCTGTATATACAGGGCCAACAAATTTAGTCGGGTTAGCAAACGCAGGGTCTTTTTTGCATACTTCAGTTTGCGTGACTAGCG
>NZ_JBFRSN010000848.1:0-6770 GCF_041473595.1 Vibrio sp. 10N.222.46.A1 | reverse complement strand
GATAAAGGGACCACAATAGGTCCCTAAGTTATCGGCTCGCCATCCTTAGCATGCCTTTGCTTGGTGTATATCTAATTAACGAACGATTAGCATGATCTCTTCTGGAGTCATTGGCTTATCGAAGTAGCTCATGAATTGACCGAAGCCTTTGATGTCGCCGTTCGAGAACTTGAATGCACCAGACTGTAGGTTGCTACCAATCACTTGTTGAGCGTTTGGACCCGCAATCAAGATTTGGTTCAGTACTGCACGAGTGGTGTCGATTTGAACGTCTGCGCCTTTTACTGCTTCTTCGTGTAACTGAGCAATACCGTTACGGATTTCGATAGTGAATGCTTCGTTCGTATCAGAGAAGTTGTACGTTAGCATCATGTTCACGTCTAACGAGTTTTCTGCGATAAGCGTTGAAGTCATCATGTCGAAGATCTGCTTACTTGGTAGCGCAGTAAGCACGTCAACAGAAGCGAAGCTGATCATGTTTGAGAAGTCACGTTTGTTCTCTAGTTCAGCCGCCGCGTTAAGCGCCCAGTTACGCCAGTTGATGTTCACTTGGTCTGCAGCCCATGCTTTGTAAGCTTGTGCTTTCATCTCGCGAGCTTCCATATCTTGCTTGTTTACCGTGATTGGGTAAGAAAGAATTTCTGCTGCAAATGTGTAGTTTTCAGCCTTAATTGCTGCTTGTGCAGTCGTAAGGATGTTCTCACGGCCGCCCATGATCTCTACGAACGCTTTAGCACGTTGCTCGTAAGCCATTGGCTCTAATTGCCATGGATCTGCTTCGAAGAAACCGTTGTAACCAACGTAGATCTGACGAACAGCATGTGCAACGGTACCGTAGTGCTCTCCTAACCAAGGGTGCTCAGCAAGGTGCTTAGGAAGTTTAACGACTTCAACTAGCTCGTCCGGCGTCATACCTTTGTTCATGTAACGGATAGTTTGGTCATGCGTGTATTGAATCGCATCACGGTAAGCCGTTAGTACGTCAGCTACCGCTTCTTTACCTTCAACTGGACGACCGTGAGAGTTAATCATGATCTCAGTGTCGAACTTACGCATTACGTCGATGCCCTTGAACCACATTGATGGGTCACGGAATTTAGTACCACGAATAGTGTGAAGATTAGGGAAGTTCTCTCCTTGAAGTACTTCCGCAGCGTGCAGGATTTTCTGATCTGGGAAGTAAACCACTAACTCATCTTTCGTTTCAGATGGCACGTTCTCAATGTGCATTTTCACGCCAGCGATTTCGATTTCGATGTGGCTTTGGCTTGGTACAAGCAGGTTTGGTTCGATGAACGAAATAGCACCTTGCATGAAGCGTGGGCCAAGGCCGTCATTTACTGTACCGTGCTCACCTTCTTCTACGTGCTTAGCACCTGTGTAAGAAGTGCGGTGACCAAATAGAGTACCTAGGTTTGAAGACCAGTTAGCCACTGCAGCTGTTAGGCCTTCTTCAGCGATGATTTTTACTTCACCTGATGCTACTTCTTCGTCAGTAACCCATGCACGCACGCCAGAGATGTGGTCGATGTGGTTGTGAGAGTAGATGATTGCTTTAACCGGTTTGTCTGTGATTTGACGGAACTGCTCTTTAACCGATTGAGCCATTTCTACTGACTCGCCTGGATCAACAATGATGATGCCGTCAGTACCTTCAATCATGACTGGTGTGTCTAGACCGAAGCCGTAACCAAGGTAAATATTGTCATCTACTTGGATGATAGCTTGGTCCATTTTACGACCATGCTTGGTTAGGATTGGATGAACGTGGTCAGATTCTGCAGTGTAAGCTAGAGAATCGCCCGTTTTAGAAACAACCTGGATACGTTCGCCTTTACCCCAGAACATGTTTGACTTGTGTTCGAATAGAACCTCGCTTTTGTAGCGTGCATCAAGATCGATGTTTTGGTATTGAGCTGCGTTTGCCGTTTGAAGTTCTTGGCCTACTTTTGATACTGCTTCAACAGTGGGTGTTGCTGATGCAAAACCAGAAGCAAATAGAGCGCTTGCGATAGCAACAGGAAGAGCCATTTTTTTGAATGTATTAGTCATGATAGTGACCTTATATTTGGATACAGGAATTGGATTTCTTGACTCAAATAATAGAGAGGATAGAGGTCGCTATCTACACGCTAATAGTATTTCGATATATCGCTTTTACGATGATTGGGTTGTTATTTATATTGATTTTTCGATTTATATCGAAGGTTAAATTAGGAAGATTGGTTTGTGATAGATACAAAAATGCCCTGAAAACCAGGGCATTTCTTAAAGAACTAAAAGTAATATTTTCGATTATCTAAGTGCTTACCAAGCTCCTAAGTAAGACTTATAAGATTGCAGGCGAACTGTTGCTGCACCGATAACATCAATAAAGCCCCAGAACGGATGCGGTTTCTCAGCAGAAATCCAAGCCGCACCAGCCGCACCGATTGGGATATCGAAACCTTCTGGTTCGATGATCTCAAGAACGATGGTACGGCCTAATCCGTTACTATTTCTTACAACGTGTTGACCAACACTCTGTGGGCCTTGAAATGGAGAAATAGCCGCTTCGCCAGTACCGGTTGTGAAGCTGTGTACTTTTGCTCTGAACACGTGACCTGGGTATGCATCAACGAAAAACTCTGCGAAATCGCCTTTTTGAACATATCCGTAAGTTTGATCAGAAACTCGCATTTCTAAAAATTTCTTGTTGGTGTTGTAAAGGTGCATGTTGCCCATGACTGAACCTTCGGCAATGTTGACAATCGCGACTTGTCCATCAAACTCAGCACGAATCGTCTTTTTCTCTTGCGCCCAGTTCACTTTTTGAAGATCGGCAACCAATGAATTAAGTTCAGCGTTCATTACACGTAGGTCAGAATCGTATTTCTCAACATCACGCGCATTAAAGATTTGCGGTGATGTTTCAGCACGCTCAAGATCTCGTGTCATCTGCTTGATCTGTTCTTCCTTCTTAACAATGGCAGATTCGATCTTTGCTTTGTCAGCTGCAGAGTTAATGTCGACGAGTGTGTAAAGTACATCGTTTTCTTTTACTCGTTGGTTGTGGTCAACATGGATTTCATCAATTTGTTGGCCAAATACAGGCGACATTACCGCGTGTGGTGCTTTTACTGTGGTTGAGTTCGTTAAATCAACCGGCGCCCACAAGCGAGAAATAACCGCCAATACCGCAAGAATCGTTACGCCGCCAATGGCAGCCCACGTGTAGTTTTTGAAGTTCTTCTTCAGTGCGCCTGTCGCAAACAGTGACCATACAATTAGGATGTATGGAATCATCATCTCTTTCATTATGCGACCTCTTTTTCTGTAGGGGATGGTTTTGTTGGAGTCTTTTCTTCTGAAGCCTGTTCTTTTGAAGGCTGAGCTTCTGAAGACGGTTCTACTGGAGACTGTTGTGTTTGAGACGGCTCTGTTGCCGATTTTTCAGGTGATACGTGGACTGCGGCTGCCTCTGAATTGGTCGCGTCTTGTTTAGGCTGCACACCACGGCGAATGACATCACTCAGTGATTGACCAATATGTTTCCAGTTCGCTAGCGCGATAACCAAGGCGATAACCCAGAATGTTTTGCTGATGAAGAGCCCGCAAAGTGACAGTGCAAACACGATCTGTACGTGAGCGCTTTTGTGTTCTTTTGCTTTATGCACACCCAGTTCATGCAACTGCCACATGCCGTAAACACCGGCTAATACCACAGCAATGGTCACCGAGAACAAGTAACCAGAGAAGTACTCCATCTGGAAGAAGTTCATCATCATTTCATTGGGATGATTGTTGAATTGAGACATGTCGATGTCTTTAGAATGGATAGTGCCTAACGGTGCAAGAGCCCATGCACCAGCAAACATTACCGCCATAAACAGGCAGAATTTAATCAAGACCATCACAACGGCCCAGATTTTCTGGAAAATGATTTTTATAAAGTTCATATCTCAACCTACATCAATAAGAAGAGAGAATTTGCAGCCTAGAAGTCACCTTTAATGACATCTTAAAAAGTAGATGTCTATTATGTGGGTAGATTAGTGCTCATAATAAACAAAAGTAATAGATGATATTTAAAGTGATATTGCACAGTCCAGACAACCGATTCTCGGTATCAAGAAGCGAATATGCTTCTCTACAAATCAATCTTTATTATTTGTCAGCAGACGTAAATGAAATGGCTATGAAGCGTTCGAATTAATATTCGCGCGGCTTTCTAGCGACTGTTTTTATTACGTGTATTACCTCGACAATCGAGGGGCTCTTCCATGACAATTGACATACCAAAGTAAAACATTTGTCAGTTTTCTATTTGGGCTGGTGATTGATTTGTTAGCAGGATAATAGGAAGAGTTTTGACCAGTATCTACCCAGAATTACGATTTGATAATATCGTAATTACGATTAGTAGTTATAACTCTAAATCGGTAAAGTGATTTATTTGAAAAGGCTCATATACAGATAGAAAACATTGTTCATTAACTTGGTTTGGATCATAGAAGTCGATGAAAAGTACTAAAAAGGCTGGCCTAAAATATTGAATAAATTAGACCAGCTCTAGGGAGGATTTTAATCGATTATTTGAACGGGTTTAATGTAACAGGAGCAATAAAGAATTTTAGGTTCCAATCTGGTGCATATGGCACATACTCAGCTGGATTGGTCGTATTAACATTTGCGTCTGGTTTCATTACGTAATATTGAAGTTCTACACCCCAACGAACAGGCATCGGTCCAATCTTAAACATATCGATATAGCCTAACCCGACAGGTACAGTAAATTGGTCGGAACCATCTTTTGTCCAATCAATTTGAATATTAGGCGTCATACCAATTAACGCGGTGTTGCTGACACGATAGTTTAAGAAGTACTGGATGTCCGCTTGATTGGTTGATTCAGTAACGCTGTCGCTACCGCCTACATCCCACCATTGCTGAGCTAAGAAACCAACGTTCCAGCTTTCAATACTTGCTGGGTTACCGGTTTCTTTACCAAGGCGAGCGACCATTGCCGCAGGGCCTACTTGCCATTTATCTTGGGTTAAACCATCAGTACCAGTTGGCATGATCACCGTTGGACCAACACCCCAAATCCAGCCGTCATCACGGTTAGGCGCTGCCATTGATAGAAAGACGGTGTCTCCCATGCCATTTGTACGACCTTCAAAGAAATCACCGTCTTCACGGTCACCTGGTGAACTGTAGTGGTTGGCTACCAGACGGTTCACCAAGTTCCATTCGCCATCCATGATAGGAACAGGCATTACTGGTTGAAAGCTGAAACGGTTTTGCATTTCATGGTGGCCATCTTCTTTCTCAAGAAAGGTGTAATCATTCTGAGTGATTAGCATCCATACGTCAGATACCGGGTTAGCCGATTTTTTTGCGGCTTCCTGAACTGAGAGTTGTTCCTTTTCAGCCAACGCAGAACCAGAGTAAGCGATAGCCGCACCGCTTAAGAGTAGGGAAATTATTTTAGTGTTTTTCATATTGATACCGAGGGTCATTATTTTGGTGCCATTGTAGTATTCACAAAAGGAATGTATACGTACCGAACGGAAACTCAGTGTCATGTAATTTGAGACAATGTTGTGATTTTAAAGCGCGCTGCATGAGGTGCGCCCCATTATTACAGGGTTTTCGGAGAGGGGATGGCTTTATTGTCTCAATATATGAAGGTTTATTGAGGATTGATGAGTGTGAGTAAAGTCTGGTTAATATGCTTTTTATTAGTAAAATAATCGATGCGTTATACCTTTAACAAATGTTTTTATTGACGATGTTTAATCGTTTTTACGATAGCATGGTATTTATGGTCGCCTAACGAGTAATAATATATGAGCAACGAAATCCCCAATTTCAACCTACTTGCTGTGTTTTCTGCGGTGATGGAGCAGGGCAGTTTGAGTAAAGCCGCGGATCAACTCAGCACTAATCAATCGACCATTAGTACCGCATTGGCACGACTGAAAAAAGAGATAGGCCAAGAGCTTTTTGTTCGTAAAGGACGAGGTGTTACGCCTACTTCTTATGCTCAAAGTTTGTATGAACAAATCAAAACGCCGATTCATGAATTGAATGATGTATTTCAGTCGATGGCTAATTTTGATGAACAATCCTCTGAACGTAAGTTTGTGATTTCTTCACCTGAGCACTTACAGTGGATTTTACTCAATAGTTTTGCTGCGCTTCCTAATCAAAACCTATCGCTAGAAGTCTTTGACCAACCAGACAGTGATGAGCGTATTTACGAAGACCTTTTGACTCAAGAGTTCGATGCAATGATCGATATTGTGGTACCTGAACACCCAAGCATCGTTAGTGAAACTCTATATGAAGGCGAGTTTGTGATCGTGTGTAGAGAGGATCACCCGAGAATCCAAGGTGAAATCAGCGAAGCGCAATTCATGAATGAAAAGCATGCCGTATTAGATAGAACACGGCGTAAAGTTCGCAGTTTAAATCACTACACATCATTGGATTTATCTAAGCGTAAAATCGTGTTTCACGGGCGCTCACTGTTCAGTAATATCTTGCTATGTAGCCAATCGGATTACATCACCGTAGTGCCTTTATCTATGGCTGTGCAGTTTCAAGAAAGGCTAGGTTTACAGTTGTTTAAGCCACCTTTTGAATATCAGCCTATATCCCACTATTTGATTTGGTTAAAGAAGCAGAATAATGACCCTGCTCATAAATGGTTCCGAGAACAAGTCATCAGTACATCAGATGCGATGTCGAAGACGCTTAAAGATAGGCGTTTACGGTTTTAATTG
>NZ_JBFRSN010000847.1:0-570 GCF_041473595.1 Vibrio sp. 10N.222.46.A1 | reverse complement strand
TTACTTCAACGATGCTCAACGTCAAGCAACGAAAGATGCTGGCCGTATCGCTGGTCTAGATGTTAAACGTATCATCAACGAACCTACTGCTGCTGCTCTGGCTTACGGTCTAGACAAGCAAGGTGGTGATCGCACTATCGCTGTATACGACCTTGGTGGTGGTACATTCGATATCTCTATCATCGAAATCGATGAAGTAGAAGGCGAGAAGACTTTCGAAGTTCTTTCAACTAACGGTGATACTCACCTTGGTGGTGAAGATTTCGATAACCGCATGATCAACTACCTAGTAGATGAGTTCAAGAAAGAGCAAGGTATCGACCTTAAAGCTGATCCACTAGCAATGCAGCGTGTTAAAGAAGCAGCAGAAAAAGCGAAAATCGAGCTTTCTTCTACTACTCAAACTGACGTAAACCTACCTTACGTTACTGCAGATGCGACTGGTCCTAAGCACATGAACATCAAAGTGACTCGCGCGAAGCTTGAGTCTCTAGTTGAAGACCTAGTTCAACGTTCTCTTGAGCCACTAAAAGTTGCTCTAGCAGATGCTGACCTATCTGTAGGCGAAAT
>NZ_JBFRSN010000846.1:0-3987 GCF_041473595.1 Vibrio sp. 10N.222.46.A1 | reverse complement strand
CAGAAAAAGAATTAACCAAAAAGTAGTAAGGCAATCGCAAAAACATGCTTAAGATGATGATTTATATAGATTAAAATCACATTTTTCGTCAGTTCAAAAAACAAGCAAACAGACAAGCTTTTTCTACATAGAGTCATAAACTGTAAAAAAGTTTCATTTTTAGTCAGTTAAATTACATGTATACAGCCATATTCGTGCTACTGAGAGTATATCCATACCGTTGCACGGGCTAGATTTTGACATAATTTTTATTAAATTCGTGCAGCAGTTAACAGTTACTCGACAATAAATTACAAAATGAAACACTAACAACCAACTCGCAACACCGCCAATACAAAAGTGATATTCAATTAGTTTTTCTAAAAATAATCCCCTATTTCAGGTTAGTTTTTTTCATTCGTGCAAATCCGATTTGTCCCTTACATTACGCGCTCAGACTATTCACCGAATCAAACCTTCAACCTTAAAATTCGCTAACTGGAGATCGCTCTCATGCAAGGCTTAGAACTCGCAATTTTTATGCAATTCTTCCTTGGGCTTGTTGCTGCCGTAAACCCAATCGGCATCATGCCTGTTTTTGTTTCCCTTACTGCACATATGCCGCCAGAAGAGAGGAACAGGACAGCCTTACAAGCAAATATTGCCGTTGCCGTTATCCTGATTGTGTCGCTTGTCGCGGGGCAAATGCTGCTTGATATGTTTAGCATCTCCCTGGATTCATTTCGTGTTGCAGGTGGTTTGCTATTATTGAGCATCGCATTTTCGATGATGAGCGGTAAGCTCGGTGAAGATAAGCAGAATAAACAAGAGAAATCTGAATACATCAGCAAAGAGCAAATCGGTGTTGTTCCTCTTGCGATGCCATTAATGGCGGGCCCCGGGGCAATCAGCTCGACCATTGTTTACGGATCTCGTTACCCTGCAGCCATTGATACTGTGGGAATTGGCATTAGCATCATCGCGTTTGCAACCTGCTCTTGGCTCTTGTTCCGTTCAGCACCAGTTATCGTTCGCTTTTTAGGTCAAACGGGTATCAATGTGATCACGCGTATCATGGGCTTGATTCTTGGCGCATTGGGCATCGAGTTCATCGCCAATGGCCTACGTAATTTGTTCCCAGGTTTGGCATAACGTTTAACGGTAATCCGTTGCTCTATAAAGGGCAACAATATTGCAATATAGATGAGGCGAGTAAAGCAATTGGGCTTTCACTCGCCTCGTTATTATGAAGCTTGTATAATGACTGTTAATGCATTTAACAAAAGATGAATCTCTCCTTATGTCACGCAAGCCACTCAAGCATCATTTGTACGTCATTATCTTTGGTACTCACACGCCAGCCGGACGTGCATTTGATATTTCTCTGATCGTTGCAATCTTGGCTTCGCTATTGGTTCTGATCTTAGAGTCCATCCCTAATGTCATGACCGAATGGTCACAGCAGCTGCGTTATATTGAATACACTTTTACTGCTCTCTTCACTCTTGAGTATTTGTTAAGGCTCTATTGTTCTCCGAAACCAAAATCTTATGCCACCAGCTTTTATGGTGTCGTGGACCTATTGGCGATTCTTCCGACCTACTTAGCGATCATCTTCCCAGGCGCTTCATTTATGGGTGTGGTAAGGCTGCTGCGTGTGATGCGTATCTTCCGAATCCTAAAACTGGTTCGCTACCTGCAAGATTCAAACATTCTGTTACGTTCACTTTTAATGGCAAGACGAAAGATACTGATCTTTTTCAGCACAGTTGGCATCTTAGTTGTTATCTTCGGCGCGCTTATCTTTGTTATTGAAGGGCCAGAAAATGGCTTTACAAGTATTCCCCACAGTATTTATTGGGCAATCGTAACCATTACGACGGTTGGCTACGGTGACATGATCCCTCAAACCGCGTTAGGGAAAGCGATCGCTTCTCTGACCATGCTATTGGGTTACTCTATTTTAGCGGTACCGACAGGGATTATTACTGCAGAGCTCAGCAATGAGATGAACTCGCACAAAGAGTTGGTAAAGTGTCCGAACTGTAACCGCGCCGGCCATGATTCGGATGCTATGTATTGCAAACACTGTGCGAGTGAATTGGCAGACCCCGACAAGCGTGTCATTACAGAAGAGAAATAAAAGCAGACTCGAGATGCGAAGAGGTTTAAGGGCAGTTTCGAGGGCCGAATAACGAGATATCAATAAACTAAAAAGGGTTGACGTTTATCGTCAACCCTTTCGGTTTATCAGCTAATAGAATTTAAGCAATCTTGCCGATTACGCTTTCTCCGCAAGGATAATGCGCAGAGTACGGCGTAGTGGTTCTGCAGCACCCCAAAGTAGTTGGTCACCTACCGTGAACGCATTCAGGAAATCGTTACCCATCGACATCTTACGCAGACGACCGACTGGTACAGACATTGTGCCTGTTACTTTCGCTGGTGTTAGCTCCTGCGCAGTGATGTCTCGGTCATTAGGAATCACTTTAACCCAATCATTGTGCGTCGCGATGATCTCTTCGATCTCGTCCATAGGCACATCTTGCTTAAGCTTAATCGTTAGTGCTTGAGCGTGACAACGCATTGCACCGATTCGTACACAAGTGCCATCAATTGGGATTGGCTGACCATCTAGGCCAAGAATCTTGTTCGCTTCAACGCCGGCTTTCCACTCTTCTTTGCTTTGACCGTTTTCACGCTTCACATCGATCCAAGGAATCAGTGAGCCCGCAAGCGGAGCACCGAACTGATCGGTTGGAAATGAAGATGAACGAATGGTATCAGCGACTTTCTTATCGAGATCAAGAATTGAACTTGAAGGGTTCGCTAACTCAGAACTTACGCTGTCGTTGATCACACCCATTTGTGAGATCAGTTCACGCATGTTCTTAGCGCCCGCACCTGAAGCGGCTTGGTAAGTCATGGCACTCATCCACTCAACCATGCCTTTCTCGTATAGACCACCCAAAGCCATAAGCATTAAGCTCACAGTACAGTTACCGCCTACGAAAGTATTAGTCCCGCCGTGGATACCTTGTTGGATTTGAGCCAAGTTAACAGGATCAAGAGTGATGATTGAATCCGCGTCCATACGTAAGGTAGAAGCCGCATCAATCCAGTAGCCTTTCCAACCTGCTTGACGCAGTGCTGGGTATACTTTTGAGGTGTAGTCTCCGCCTTGACAGGTAATCACCGCATCAAGCTGTTTTAGGCTATCAATATCAAAAGCGTCTTGAAGTAGACCCGCATCTTTACCACCCAAAACAGGGGCAGGAATACCAATCTGAGACGTGCTGTAATAAACAGGTTCAATCAAGTCGAAATCTTTCTCTTCAACCATACGTTGCATCAATACAGAACCAACCATACCGCGCCAACCAACTAGACCTACTCTCATCGCTCACTCTCCATGTATAAATTAAAAATTGCTCTCCCCCATCTATAAGTTTTTCAGAAACAGAACTCAAGTGCTTTTTGTCAAAAAGTGTAACTTTTTCGTTTCTTTTAAGTGAACGCAATGAATCGTGCAGTTATCCCTGTATCGACATTTAATATCCACCTCATTGATAAAACGCCCATTATCCTCAAATTCAAACATTTGCATCGCCAAAGCAGCTTAATCCCACTCGCGTCACAAACAGTAAATCCCTCTTTTTAATCAATACTATCCAGAATAATACTTCACAAAACGAAAACAACGCGCGACAAGTTTCAACATGTAAGAACCATGAATTTAACAATATTTCAGATAATGAAACCATGATTAACTGTGTTAGCAGTCAAATATCACAACTTGGATGTATTTTTTCGATATAATAAACTAATTACTGTAGTGTCCGTTTTGCACCACACACCATAACGAAGCACTATAAATGCTCGAAATCACAAGAGGCTTTTATGAAGCAGAGTAAAACTCGCCTACCGAACCTATTGCAGGTATTCATCGCGTTAGGATTATTTCTATCCCTTGCTTTTTCCTTTACTGCAAAGCTTGACCTTCCAATT
>NZ_JBFRSN010000845.1:0-867 GCF_041473595.1 Vibrio sp. 10N.222.46.A1 | reverse complement strand
TTCAGTGTACTTTTGGCCTAGCGCTGGCATCACAACCATTAATGTACCCACAATGATAGAGCCGATTGCGACTAGAACTGTGCCTTCAATGTTTGCTGTAGACAAAATTACCGCTACTAACATAGACATGAACATTGTGTGGTGACCCGTTAAGAAAATATATTTTAAAGGAGTAATACGAGCCAATAAAATATTCACAACGAATGCGAAGAACATAATTAGAGCCATTTCATAACCGAATGCTTCTTGTGCTAATGCAACAATTGCTTCGTTATTTGGAATAACACCACTTACGCCGAATGCTTCAGTAAATACAACTGAGAAGTTATTTAGTGCGCCAACAAGAGCGCCAGCACCAAAACCTAAAATTAGGAAACCCATTACGGTTTTAATTGTGCCTTTTAGAATGGTGGAAATATCAGCTTTCTGTGCAACAAGGCCAATGAAAGCAATTAAGCCTACCATGATTGCTGGCTCTTTTAATAAGCCGAGCATGAATTCGAAAAAGTTCTGCATAATTTTGACCTTACATGAAAGTTTTTAGTTGTTCTTCGATTGATGCTTTGTCAAAAATATTTTTAAGGCTGATTATGTTCTCTTTTCCGCCTTCTTTCAGTTGGTTTGCAACGTCTGTCGCTGCTACCCAAATATCCGCGTTGCTTGATGCAGCTGATGACAGATCTTCGTGATCAACTTCCGCTTCGAAACCGATTTTTTTAGCCACTTCTTTCACTGCCATTTCCATCATTAGTGAAGTACCAAGGCCGTTACCGCAAACTACAAGAATCTTTTTCATAATATTTGTCTCAATTGGATTTTAGGGGTTGAGAAACTGCGTTCTCTTATTGTGCGGGAGCATAGTAATGG
>NZ_JBFRSN010000844.1:0-2292 GCF_041473595.1 Vibrio sp. 10N.222.46.A1 | reverse complement strand
ACTTTAGGGTCAACGCCTGCAATAATTGAAAATGCGATGGCTTCAGGGATCAATGCGAGTGCAACCACAATCCCAGATAATGAATCTCCTTTAACGTTTGATAACCAGCGTTTTTTTAAATAATTAAGCATGTAATTCTCTTTTACTTGTACAGCCAGTCCTGCCTTGTTGAGACATAATTTGATCGACTGTTTTTCTTGAATGAGCGAGCGCTCGAAAAGTGCGGGTGTAGAGAGAATGCAGGGGTTAAGGCGGCGTAATTAACACGTGAACATTAAACTCCTTTAGTGGGTGATTGTTTAGTAGAATGAAATCAACACCTGTGCTTTGTTTTTGTGGCGTTTGTCTTACACAGGTCAGAATGGCTGACAATATAGAGTGAGTGCTACTTTAATCACACGACCAATCTTGCAAACAAAGGTTTCATATATTGACGCTTTCTGAACAAACCAAAACTGTTTATGCCCTTCAGTCCCGTCGTTTGAACTACTCTAATTACAGCAGTTCAACAAGTAATGAAAACCCTTAACCATTCGCACTAGTCCACTTCCCTAGTTCTCTACAATCAACAATCACAAGGAAAAATCGAACAAAAAATACACCCTCAAACACATTTATTGTCAGTACACACAATATTTCTTTCACCAAGCAAGAATAAAGGTTGAAGCTGTCTGTATGACAGGTAATATGTTCAATCGATTTAAAAAGTTTATACAACTTAATGTTTCGGCTAATTATTGTGCAAATGTATGTTTATTTGCAGCAATGCCAGAGACTTTGAGTTGAATTTGTCCCTCAATGGAGAATGAAATCAACATGACTTACGCGCCTGTAACAGACGTACTTGGCGGCAAGCTAGCGGTAGACAGTGAAGTAACTGTTCGCGGCTGGATCCGTTCACGTCGTGATTCCAAAGCTGGAATCTCTTTCCTTGCCATTTATGACGGCTCTTGTTTCGACCCGATTCAGGCCGTGGTTCCTAATAATCTTAATAATTACGAAGACGAAGTATTAAAGCTAACAACTGGCTGCTCTGTTGAAGTAACAGGTAAGATTGTTGAGTCTCCGGCGAAAGGTCAAGACTTCGAACTAGCAGCAACTGACGTTAAAGTTGTAGGCTGGGTTGAAGACGCTGACACTTACCCAATGGCTAAGACACGTCACTCTATCGAATACCTTCGTGAAGTTGCTCACCTACGCCCACGTACGAACGTGATCGGCGCAGTAGCACGTGTACGTAACTGTTTATCTCAAGCGATTCACCGTTTCTACCACGAGCAAGGTTTCTTCTGGACTTCAGCTCCGCTTATCACTGCATCTGATGCAGAAGGCGCTGGTGAAATGTTCCGCGTATCTACGCTAGACATGGAAAACCTACCTCGCACTGACGAAGGCAAAGTTGACTTCAATGAAGATTTCTTCGGTAAAGAAACTTTCCTAACAGTATCTGGCCAACTTAATGCTGAAGCTTACGCTTGTGCACTAAGCAAGGTTTACACGTTCGGTCCTACGTTCCGTGCTGAAAACTCAAACACAAGCCGCCACCTAGCTGAGTTCTGGATGGTTGAGCCTGAAGTTGCATTTGCAGACCTTGACGATGTAGCGAAACTGGCTGAAGACATGCTTAAGTACGTTTTCGCTGCTGTTCTTGAAGAGCGCCGCGACGACCTTGAGTTCTTCGCTTCTCGCATCGACAAAGAAGCAATCACTCGTCTAGAGCAATTCGTAGACGCTGATTTCGCACAAGTTGACTACACTGACGCAATCCAAATCCTACTAGATTCTGGTAAGAAATTTGAATTCGACGTTGAGTGGGGCATCGACATGTCTTCTGAGCATGAGCGTTACCTAGCTGAAGAGCACTTCAAAGCGCCTGTTATCGTTAAGAACTACCCGAAAGACATCAAAGCTTTCTACATGCGCTTAAACGACGACGGCAAGACAGTTGCAGCAATGGACGTACTTGCACCAGGCATCGGTGAAATCATCGGTGGTGCACAACGTGAAGAGCGTCTAGACATTCTAGACGAGCGCATGATTGGTATGGGTATCGACCCTGAGCACATGAGCTGGTACCGCGACCTACGTAAATACGGCACAGTGCCTCACGCAGGCTTCGGTCTTGGCTTTGAGCGTCTAGTGTCTTACGTAACAGGTATGGGCAACGTTCGTGACGTTATCCCGTTCCCACGTACACCACGCTCTGCTAACTTCTAATCTCAGCTTTCTTCTTTCAGAGAAGTCAGTATAGATAGATAATTAAATAGATAAAAACCTCCGTATATACGGAGG
>NZ_JBFRSN010000843.1:0-3892 GCF_041473595.1 Vibrio sp. 10N.222.46.A1 | reverse complement strand
GAACAAGGCATCTTAAAACAGAACATGGATCCAAAATTGTGTCGAGTTTCGTATATAAGCTTGATGGTGTTCCCCTTCATTGCTCCGCCCCCTCTATTAGCAATCCATGGTATTGAGATTAATGAAGAATTTCTTAACCGTTTAATCGAACACAACATTCAATTGATGACCGAAGGCTTTATCAACGCACCGAGCCCTTCTGCAGTGCAGGACAAAAGATAATGAAAATAAATAAAAAACTACTCTTCTTCCCAGCACTTGCGGTTGGTGTCATCGGCCTTGTGACTGCGATTAGCTTAAAGCCGGATCTGCCGACTAAGCCCGCGGGAGATAGGGCTCGTCTAGTCGAAACAGTTAGTTTAGAACAACAAATGATCGCGCCGTTGGCGGTGGGCTTTGGCAAAGTAGTCCCTAAAGTTGAATGGAAAGCCATCGCCGAGGTGACAGGGCAGATTGTTTATCGACATCCAGACCTAGAAAAAGGGCAGATCATTCCAGCGGGAACTGAGGTACTTAAGATCGATCCTTTGGATTACGAGTTGAAGTTGGTACAAGCTGAAGCGGATCTTAAATCAAGCCAGACTTCATTAGCTAAGTTAAACCAAGAAGAAGATAACCTTAAGCAGACCTTAAAGATCGAAAAGAACCGCTTAGTGATCAGCAATAAAGAGCTGCAACGTAAACAAGATCTGCGCAAGAAAGGGCTAACTTCTCAATCCGATGTTGATCTCCAGCAGCAAAGTGCGTTGTCTCAACAGAAGCTTGTATTGGATATTGACAACCAAATTGCATTGATGCCAGATGAAAAGCGTGTTGCGGAAGCAGTGATTAAGGTGAATGTCTCTAAAGTAAAAGAGGCGCAACGCTCTTTGGATAAAACGACCATCACCTTGCCTAGAGCGATGCGAATAGCTCAGGTCGATATTGAACAGAACCAAGTGGTTAATCTTCAGCAAGAGATGTTTGTTGCTCACGGGATTAAAGTTATGGAAGTTGAGGCGCAACTCTCTATTCACGATATGCAAACTTTAGCCTCAAGCTTTACTCAATTCCCTCGTGATGCCGCAGGCATACCAAACCCTTATGAAGCGCCAATCAAAGCAAGTATTCAGCTAAACAGTGGCAGCCTTAACCTCAATTGGCCTGCAAAGGTTGCGAGAATCAGTGAAACCGTTGATGAGAACCAAGCAACTGCGGGGATCATTCTTGAAATTGGTCAAGACTATTCAGCTCTGCAGCCAAGCAGTGCAACGCCTTTGGTCAATGGCATGTTCGTCAAAGCAGAGATTGAAGGTGTCGCGAATCTAAGTTGGGTGGTTCCAGAGCGAGCATTGCACGGTGACAAGGTTTACCTGATGGATGACAATCAGCGCTTGCAAGTGGTGAATGTTGAAGTGCTTTATCGCAGAGATAACCAAGTGGTTGTGAGTGGCGAGCTACAAACGGGAGATAAATTGGTTCTTAATGACGTCCTGCCAGCTATCGAAGGCATGTTACTGAAAGAGTCGAACTCTACAGAGGTTAAGCTTGAATCGGATACTCAGGAGAGTGCGTCATGATCAAGTTCTTTTCTAGGCACCCAACAGCTGCAAACTTGTTGATGCTTGGGTTATTGATCATGGGTATAAGCTCATTATCAACCATCAAGCGTGAAACCTTCCCCGCTTATGATCCGCCTTATATTATGGCGGCCATCGTTTATCCCGGTGCATCACCACAAGAAGTGGAAGAAAGCTTGTGTGTACGAATGGAAGATGCCGTCGATGGCCTAGCTAACATTGAAGAGACTCAGTGTGAAGCCATCGAAGGCAGCGCTCGTTTAATTCTCAAGTTAAATGAGAAAGCGGACATTGGCCGAATGCTGGTGGACGTTCAAACTCAGATCAACTCGATCAATGATTTCCCTAGTGAGATTGAATCTCCGGTTGTTCAAGAGTTGGATTGGAATGAACCGGTAGTTGATATCGCTATTACAGCCGAAACCTCATGGCCTGAACTCAAAGCTTACGCCGAAGATCTCAAACGAACCATGAAGCTCGATTACGACGTTTCTTTAGTCGAAGTTAGTGGTTTTTCCGATCACCAATATCGTGTCGAACTGGATACCCAAGCCATTCGCCAGTTGGGTTTGAGTGTCGGTGATATCGCCGACCAAATTGGCCGTCAGAATGTAAAACTGCCAAGCGGTAACGTTGAGACGCCAGACAAAAATTTTCTGATTCGTTTTGATGAGAGACGAATTACACCGGTTGAGCTGGAAAGCATCGTGGTTGGATCTGCGCCTAATGGCTCGGTGATTCGTTTGAGAGATATTGCCAAGATAACCGATCGCTTTGAGTTGGATGAGCAGAAGGTTCTGTTTGATGGTAAGCCATCTGCTCTGTTGAAGATCAGTAAGAATAAAGAAGATGATGCGTTACGAATCAAAGAGAACGTGACGCGATTCGTTGAGGATCAAAGCGCGATTGCCCCCGATGGTGTGACACTGCAAATGACCAATGATCTCTCCTCTGTACTTTGGGATCGTCTGACCATGATGGTGCGCAACGGCTGGCAAGGTATTGTGTTGGTGTTTGCCACCATGTGGTTGTTCTTCAGTTTGCGATATTCATTCTGGGTAGCTGCTGGTCTGCCGGTAGCCTTCCTTGGTGGTTTGTTCTTGATGGCCAACCTTGGCTTGTCGATCAACATTATGTCACTGGTCGGTTTATTAATGGCGATTGGTATCATGATGGACGACGCCATCGTGATAGCCGAATCGATAGCCTCCCATTTAGATAGGGGACAAAGCGTTGATGATGCGGTGTACAACGGCGTAAAGAAAGTGCTTCCCGGAGTACTGTCTTCTTTCCTAACCACGGTGTGTATTTTCGGTAGCTTACTGTTCCTTGATGGGGAAATGGGCGCGGTGCTTAAAGCGGTGCCTCAGGTGCTTATCTTGGTGTTGTCGCTGAGCTTAATCGAGGCGTTTCTTATTCTACCAAATCACTTATCTCATTCATTACACAAAGAAAAAAATGATAAGCCAGCGCTGCGCTTTAAAGTTGTGTTGTTAGAGAAGTTCGAGAACTTTCGTAATACCATCTTGATGAACATGGTTGAGAAGGTCGTGACGTTCCGCTACGCCTTTATGGGGGGAGTGATAACCTTATTACTTCTATCTATCTCCTTGATTGCTGGTGGTGTTGTCAAATTCCAACCATTTCCTGAGTTGGATGGTGATATTGCCGAGGCTCGCATCATTCTTCCACCGGGCGCATCACTGTCTCAAACCGAGAAAGTGGTCGATAAAATAGTCGCATCTGCTGAACGTTTGAATGAGCAGTGGAGTGAAGACGTCGAGGACGGTAATAGATTGGTTGAGCATATCACCAGCCAATTCAATGCAAACGCGGATGCCAATGAATCAGGGCCACACTTAGCTACCGTGCGCTTAGACTTACGAGGTGCAGAAAGTCGCAACACGGTGATCGATGATTTCATTGATGCATGGCGGGAAGACATCGGCGATTTGGCGGACCCTATCTCGCTGGTTTTCAAACAACCGACGATGGGGCCGGGTGGTCGTGCTATCGAGATCCGCGCCAAACATGATGATCTTGCTGCATTGAAATCGGCTTCTTTGGATATTCAGGAGTACCTTAATCAGTTTGATGGTGTGCATGGTGTTCTTGATGACATGCGCATGGGTAAGGAAGAGATCTTAGTTAAACTTCGCCCAGGTGCGGAAACCTACAATGTGAATGGGCAGATGATTGCTTCCCAATTGCGTGCGGCCTTCTTTGGTCAGACTGCGGATGAAATCCAAATTGGGGTTGAGAACATTTCGATTGAGGTACGCCTTGATAAAGAACAAGCGGGTGATTTACAGCAACTGGCTAACTTCCCAATC
>NZ_JBFRSN010000842.1:0-1513 GCF_041473595.1 Vibrio sp. 10N.222.46.A1 | reverse complement strand
AAGTTGAATTCTTGGTGACCCAATGGAAAAAATCTCCCACTGTATAAAACAGGCCGTATGAGTGAATTTAAATAACCTACAGAGTCAGAGTGACGATATTCCAACGGTAAGAATAAGTTTAGCGCATAGATTGAAACCCCACCAATGAAAATAGCCACAACAATTACACTGAAAAAAGTTTTCTCTTTTAAGATTTTAACTTCAATATTATCTTTAAACATACCACAGACAATCGACTTCGGCTTGATGAAAATTAATATGGGGATTATCACTCCAAGAAAAACTAGAGAGAAGCAAATTTGGTCCAAACTCATGTCTAAAAACCTTATTATTCTATTTAATAGATAGTAATACTATACCAAATATAGTTAATACAACCCCTGATATTTGCAATCCACTTAAATACTCAGAGAATATAAAAACACCACTGAGGGTGATGCATAAAATAGTCAAGCCAGCCATAACAGGCGAAACTATCGATAATGGATACATAGAGTATATTTTTAGTGTAATAAGAAAACTACCGCCATAAAAAAATAGTGCCAATAACACACCATAGAGAAAACCATTACTTATAGATAATGGAAACACACGCCCACTACAGTATTTAAGTAATACCTGTGCAGAAACATTTAGTGAAATAGCAATAGCTATATATAAGATCCCTCCCATAATTATATCCTATTATTATTTTCTGTAACTCTGTCGATAATATACGTAGGTGCTTTATTCACTTCTATGAAAACCCTTCCTATATATTCACCAATAACGCTTAAGCCGATTAATTGAATACCACCTAGAAAATATATTGGCAGTGTAATTGACGCCCAACCAGGAACAGTTCCACCAAATATAATTGACATTGATAAAATATATAGCGACATTAAAATGCAAGTGAGAACAATAAGACCACCAAGTGCTGCAAACAATCTAAGAGGGACTATTGAAAAGGAAATAATTCCGCTTAACGCAAGATTCATCATTTTTTCAAACGTATATTTACTTTCACCATGTTCTCTATCGTAAACATCAAACTCAACAATTGAAGATCGTAAACCTAATGTTGGAATGATCCCACGTAAGAAAGGGTTTTTCCCATCATGTGACGACAAGATATCTAGGGCTTTATTTGACAAGCCTCGATAATCAGCATGACCTGGAACTAGGTCAATGCCTAGTTTTTTTGCTAATCTATAGAAACATTTTGCTAACGTTTTTTTTAATAATCCATCTGTATTTCTATCTTTCCTGACACCATAAACCACATCATTCCCATTCTTAAAGTCCAAAATGAAATCTTCTATTACAGAAGGGTCTTGTTGCAAATCCGCATCTAGGGAAATAGAGAAATCACACTTGTCTACCGAACAATCCAAGCCTGATTTCAGTGCGACTTGGTGCCCTTTATTAATGGAAAGCTTGATTCCTTTTATTTTATCATTATTTTCGGCTAGTGCTTCAATTCGAGACCATGTATCATCTTTTGAACCATCATCCACAAACAATATATCAC
>NZ_JBFRSN010000841.1:0-1805 GCF_041473595.1 Vibrio sp. 10N.222.46.A1 | reverse complement strand
CCCAGAATACCTAAAAACACTCTGTCAGTCCCTAACAGCATGGCGCCCGAGGCAGGCCGCGAATGGTTTATTGCTCACGACTGACGTAGCTTCATTGTTGGAAAATAATGAACAAATAACACAAAAAGCTGATGAACTAAAATCGACAATAAAAACGTTTAATCAGGCTTTTGGGGTCAGCTTACCTATTTATAACGTTATCTCTAATATGGGTAGCATCAGCGATTTTTGTCAGTTTTTCTCAGCATTTGACGAATCAAAAAGAGACGACGTATTCGGTGCCACGGCTCCTTATTCTAAACACGGTGGTATCGACGCAGACTGGTTTAATGATGAATACGACCATTTAATCAGTGAGTTGATAGCCAACATGAGCAACGCGCTTGCAGGTCAACTCAACCAGGATTATCGAAACTCAATTGCTAGCGCCCCTTTCCAGTTTGGATTATTGAAACAAAACCTTTGGTTGTTCCTCAACCGCTTGTACCGTGGAGAGCAGCTTAGTGACGCTCTTCAATTCCGCGGATTTTACTTTACTCATGATGGTCAAAGCTCAGCTCAGTCTGACTTGTTGGCGAGCACTGTATCTTATTCGGTAGGTCATGAGCATTATCAACACAATGAGCAGATCCCGGTTAACCAGACCCTTTTTGCTCAATACCTTATGACACACGTGATTTTATCCGAACACGAACTGGTTGGGGTAAACAAGCGTAAAGAAAACGCATTGTTAGTTAACCAAGTCATTTTCACACTATCTTGGGCTAGCTTACTAACCGCCGTATTACTTGTGATTAAGTTTGACTTTGATTTCCAGAATCAACGAGAAGCTGAAGCCGATGTAATGCTTGAGCGCTATAAAGAAGCGATATCAGCATCTCCTTACGACATCGAAAACATGGCTGAAAACATACCTAATCTGTTTTCATTACAGCGAATTTATAACCTCTACAATGAGCCTGAGCCATGGTATACGCTGCCATTTATGCCTAACTCTAGTATCAAAGGAGAGATCGAAAAAGCATATTTTGCAGCGTTACAGAAAGTACTGATTCCTTCTATGGAAAATACCCTAGAGAAAGACCTATTTGTGTACGTCAATCTCGAAGATCAATCTCAGACTCTAGCTTTGCTGAATAACTACCGTTTATTGTTCAGTAAAAATAGGACTAACCTTCATGAGCTTAAAAACTACTACATGCGTACATTCCAAGACCAAGGTGAAGCAGATAGTGTCAATATTGCTCAACTAGAGGTACTACTGAATGACATCTTCGCGCGTAACCTAACACCAATGAAATCAAATCACGATTTAGAGAACCTAGCGAAGAAAGTCATTACTCAAACAGGTATCGGAACTCTATTGTATGAACACATTCAAAGCTCAGAAACCTACTCAAAGCGCGTCGATATTCGAAGTGATTTAGGCGATAATTGGGGTTCAGTTCTGCAATTCCCAACAAGTTATGTGGGCTACATGGTTCCATATATCTATACACCAACGGGGTTTAATGAGCTCGATTTATCCGTCAACTCACCTACTCTAAAAGCAGCCTTACAATCATATGAAGGGGTTGCAGGGGCCTATCCGAGTGCACTCGAAATGCACAGAATCAGCCGTGAACTAAAGCAAACTTATCAAAATGACTACATAAATTATTGGCGAGATCTCATTAGCAATGTAAAAGTCAATGAAATAGCGGATCCTGCACAACTTAAAAAAGCATTCGCTAGCCTATCAAGTGCAAACAGTAACCCACTGGTCAGCCTGTACTCAACCGTCGCTAAGTACACCTATGTGGAAC
>NZ_JBFRSN010000840.1:1322-1656 GCF_041473595.1 Vibrio sp. 10N.222.46.A1 | reverse complement strand
ATTGTTTATGAACACGCTGCATTTGAAATCGATGTTGTGCTCGTAAACGATGAAAGCAGTTACATCAAAAGTCACATGACTTGAAAATAATAACAAATATGTTCACATTTATTTCATAGCGCTCGCAATAAGATAGCTTCATATTCAATATTCGAGATAAGCAATATGAAAAAATTAATTACTAGCATGTCACTACTTACAGCACTTGTTTCGGGTGCTGCTTTAGCCGAAGTGAATGGTGAAGATTTTAACGAATTCCCTAAGCAAGATGCGGCTCACTGTTTTGGTTGGGCGGCAGGCTTAGATAAAGACCAAGATTACGCTAAGTTTATTG
>NZ_JBFRSN010000840.1:0-553 GCF_041473595.1 Vibrio sp. 10N.222.46.A1 | reverse complement strand
ATTACGCTAAGTTTATTGTCGAGCTATCGAAAGATCGCACAGTGAGTGTCAAAGAAGATCCTTATATAATGGAAGAGTTCGGCACTGCAATGGGTTATTCAGAAGCGATGTTAGAATTTGCTGGGAAAGAAGCTGCGGATGCTAAATATAAACTAGTCTGCGATCCAATCAAACAAAGCTATGGCTTTTGATCGCGGGGTTTCAACGCTACGTCAAAAACTTGATGCAAAGGCTCCACATGGAGCCTTTAAAGTGTACTGACTCAGTCAGGCATTCCGAATAGTAAAACTTATTTATGAGCCTTCGCGATTTTCATTCCATGTATCCAGAACAAATTTTAATTGAACCAGGCAACAACTCGTTCTTTCAAGCTCGCATTCTTTCTCCAAATCCAATACAAGCCTTCCTCTAGCTCTTCAACGCTCATACGACTTGGCTGATAAACCGGATGGCTACCATCGTACTTGGACCAATCTTTAGTAAGAAGTCGTCCTTCTCGCTCTAGCTGACTAAAAGACTCCGAACCGGGAAACGGAATCATGTAGTGCGGGAT
>NZ_JBFRSN010000839.1:0-7097 GCF_041473595.1 Vibrio sp. 10N.222.46.A1 | reverse complement strand
ACGAGCGCCTTCTTCACCACCAGAAACACCCGTACCGATGAAGTGGATGCCTTTCTCGCGAAGAGCGGCAACACGACGGTTAGTGTCTGGGAAGTTAGTGTTACCACCATCAATGATGATGTCGCCTTTGTCTAGAAGTGGTACAAGCTTGTCGATGAACGTATCTACAACATCACCAGCACGAACCATAAGCATCACTTTACGTGGCGCTTCTAGCTTCTCAACTAGCTCTTCTAGAGAGTAAGCACCAACAATGTTAGTACCTTTAGCTGGGCCTTCTAGGAACTCGTCTACTTTCGCAGCAGTACGGTTGTGAGCCACAACTTTGAAGCCGTGGTCGTTCATGTTTAGGATAAGGTTCTGACCCATTACTGCTAGGCCAATTACACCGATATCACCTTTCATTATTTTATCTCCTTGCGGCTATTCGCACTTATGCGATAGCACTTGCTGCATTTGAATCTAGGAACCACTCTGTCTCACCAGTTTTAGACTGGATTTTCGCTGCCGGGTAAGGCAGTTCTGAAGCAGGAGTTGTATGAATTTCTTTAACGATCTCAACTTTACCTGCACCCAGTACTAGGTAGCTGATTCGTTTTGCTGCTTCTAAAACTTTCGCTGTTTTAGAAACACGGATCTGGCCCGACTCTGGGTGAGAAGCTAATACAGATAGGTTCTCATCTTGGTAGTCAGTTACACCCGGGAATAGTGAAGCTGTGTGGCCGTCTGCGCCAACACCTAGCAGGATCCAATCGAAAACAGGCGTGCCGTTTTCTGTTGGAATCACGTCTGCCATCTCTTTCGCGAAACGCTCTGCTTCTGCTTTTGGCTCATCTTCACCACGGATGCGGTGGATGTTTTCAGCAGGAAGGTTCACGTTCGAGAAAAGTAGCGCGTTCGCTTCGCCGAAGTTGCTTTCTGCATCATCAGGTGCAACGCAACGTTCGTCGCCCCACCAGAAATGAAGGTTATTCCATTGAATGCCTTCTGCGTATGGCGCTTGAGCTAAAAGCTTGAAAAGCATTTTTGGCGTGCTGCCACCCGACAATGAAATGTGAACAGGCTTGCCCTGCTCGCTGTAAGCTTTCATTTCGTTTGCTAGGTTTTCAACGACTAATTCAGGCGTTGCAAAGATCTTGTGATTGATCATAGTTCGCAGTAATCCGTATCTGTTAAGTTTTTGCATGGGAAACGCCATGCGCGGCCATCACGCTGCAGAAGCTCATCGGCTTCTTGTGGGCCCCAAGTACCACAAGCATAGCCAAACAGTGCTTGAGGGTCTTGCTTGAAATCTAAGATCGGTTGAACGTACTTCCAACATGCTTCTACTGCATCGGTACGTGCAAACAGAGTCGCATCACCGTTCAGTGCGTCAAGAAGAAGACGCTCATAAGCCGTTAGCATCTGAGTCTCAGGCAGATCAGAGTAAGAGAAGTTCATTTTCACTTCTTTTGCTTTGAAACCTGCACCTGGCTCTTTCAAACCAAAGCTCATCTGAATACCTTCATCCGGTTGGATACGGATAATCAGTTTGTTCTCTGGTGCATCTTGACCAAACACTGGGTGTGGTGTGTTCTTAAAGTGAATCACAATTTCAGTCACACGTGTTGGTAAGCGTTTACCCGTACGTACGTAGAAAGGAACACCATTCCAGCGCCAGTTATTGATGTGTGCTTTAAGACCAATGTACGTTTCAGTACGAGAGTCGTCTGCGACACCATGCTCTTCACGGTAACCTAGTAAGTGCTGACCACGAACATCTGATGCTGTGTACTGACCTAACACTAAGTCTTTACGCAAATCATCTTCTTCTAATGGTTTCAGACACTGAAGTACTTTAACCACTTCATCACGAATAGAATCTGCATTGATTTGAGCAGGTGGCTCCATACCAACCATTGCTAGCACTTGTAGCAGGTGGTTTTGGAACATGTCACGAACTGCGCCAGAACCATCGTAGTATCCGCCACGTTCTTCAACGCCAAGGAACTCAGCACCTGTGATTTCAACGTATTCAATGAAGTTACGGTTCCACAGAGGTTCAAACATCGCGTTTGAGAAACGAAGCACTAGAAGGTTTTGTACCGTTTCTTTACCAAGGTAATGGTCGATACGGTAGATCTGGTGTTCTTGGAAGTGATGATGGATCTCTTCATCCAGCGCTTGAGCTGATGCTAGATCGTAACCAAATGGCTTCTCAATAATCAGACGACGCCAGCCGTTCTTCTCATCGTTTAGGCCATGTGCAGCAAGGTTTGCTGGAATCACACCGTAAAGGCTTGGCGGGGTTGCCAAGTAGAACAATGTGTTATGGTTTTCGAATTGGTAGTCTTGCTCAAGCTTATCCAGACGTTGTGCTAGACGAGCGTAATCGTCTACATCTGAAGTGTTGATCGCTTGATAATGCAGATGTTCAATAAATGCATTCAGCGTCTCTGGCTCAGTTTTTTCCATTTCCTGAAGAGACTTCTTCAGCTTCTCACGGTAAGACTCGTCGCTGTACTCAGTACGGCTCACTCCAAGAATCGCAAAGGATTCTGGAAGTTGATTGCTAGCATACAGGTGGTACAAAGCAGGAATTAACTTGCGGTAAGTTAGATCTCCCGACGCACCAAAAATAACGATGCTGCTGTTTTCAGGTATTACCATCATCTTTCCTATAAAAACAAGGTTTTTAGTATTCGCCAAAGGTATCAGCGACATACGAAAATAGATAATAGGTCTTGGCTATTACATCAATAGCGAGTGCCTATTACACTTGAGAATGCGTTTGGTAAACGAGGGTGAAAGCTATCACCTCTATTCGGGACAGTATTGTCTATGAGTATTTGATTTACATCAACCACTGTGAAAGCAATCGATTAAATATTGACTGATTTCGAACAAATTATAATCGATAAGTCAGCTGTTCTATCTGGAAGAAGAAGCAAATCGGCATTCTCAAACATTGTAGTCAAGAAAGAACGGTATCTGGTCGGTGGAGTGAGCAATAAGAAAGGGAGAAAAAACCAAAACCAGCTTACTCAACTGGCTTTATATTTATTTGATAGCATCGCGTTTATCTTTGTGACTTGTTGTCGCTAAATCTATCTTCTAGCTTTGTTGTAGCAGCGTTCTGGGCGACCTACTGACCCGTAATTTAAGTCAGCCACTAACTCGCCAGTCGTGATAAGGAATTCCAAATAGCGTCGAGCGGTGGTTCGGCTTGCTCCAATGCGTTCGCCTGCCTCATCCGCAGTAATATCAGCGATGTCGGCTTGTTGGAAAATAGCTCTAATTTTATCAAGCGTTACACCATCGATCCCTTTAGGTAACGTAGAAACCTTTCGAGAATCTGCCTTGGCATTGGCTTGGAGCATCTTGTCGACCAAGCCTTGGTTTAAGTCAGACACACTTTCAAACTCTTGCTGCTGTGACTGATACTTTTTCAGTGCCGCTTCCAAACGAGGAAACATCACAGGTTTCAGTAAATAGTCGACGACTCCACCACGCATCGCCTGTTGCAAGGTGTCGACATCTCGGGCAGCAGTAATCAAAATCACATCACATCCCTGATTACTACCACGAACGTGGTTCAAAATATCAAGTCCGCATCCGTCCGGTAGATACACATCCAATAAAACCAAATCAGGCTTTAAGATGTCCAATTGCATTAATGCTTCAGACTGTGTGGTCGCAATCCCGACCACATCAAAGCCTCCCATCTGTTCTAAATAACGATGGTGAAGCTCTGCAATCGCAATATCATCTTCAATGACCATGACTCTCGTGATTGCGTTCATTTATGTTCTTCCTTTAACCATGCTTTTTCCGTCACTACGATCTTTACTCGATCGCTCCGTGCTCAATTATTATTGTTGTTCTTCTTTCGGTAAATACACCGTCATGCGTGACCCAAAATCAGGGTTATCAACCATTTCTAATTGCCCTTGATAACGATCTGCAAGTTGCTTAATGAGATACAAACCAACACCTCTGTTCTGCTTCGCTTTGCTCGATACGCCTTTTTCGGTGAGTGCTTTGGTCGCCAAGTCTTTCGGCAAACCACAGCCCTTGTCTTCTACTTCTACGATAATTTCATTGCCAAAATCGCTGATCGACACATCGATTACGCGACGAGCTGGTGCTATTGGCCCTTCTTGTTTAATTGCCATCATGGTTGCATCAAACGCGTTATCAATCAGGTTGCCAAGAATCGTCACGACATCCTCTGCGTTTAACCAAGCGGGTAATGCCTCAAGCCTTGACCCCTCTTCAACTTTAAGCTCCAAACCAATCTCTCGAGCTCGCTCTGTTTTGCCTAAAAGCATGCCTGCAATCAATGGATCTTTCACTGTCTCTCTTAAGAACTCAATTAAGCTCTGGTAATGAGCGGTTTCTTGACCAATCAATTGTTGAACAGAATCCAGCTCGCCCATTTGAATCAAGCCACTAATGGTGTTTAGCTTATTTTGATGCTCATGGGTTTGCGAACGCAGTAGATCAGCATACTCTTTGGTTTGTGAGAGCTGGTCTGTTAAATCGTTGATTTCATCTCGCAATCGGAAGCTGGATACCGCCCCTACCACCTCACCAGCCACTATAATTGGGCTGCGATTAGCAATGATTCGCTTATTGTTCAGGTACAGCTCAACATCGTGATCGGTATCGCCAGTCGATAACAGCTGTTCTAAGTCACTGCCCGCTAATACATCTGATAGACGTTGCTGATTGAGTGCTTTATCTCGGTCTATGGACAAAATATCGCACGCGCTTTTGTTTATTGAGCGCAAAATGCCGTTCTTATCAATGCTCAAAATACCTTCTTTCACGGTACTCATAGTCACATCAAGTTCTACATATAAGCGGCCAATTTCTTCAGGCTCAAAGCCTAAAATAGCGCGCTGAAAACGGCGAGACACATAGCTTGAAATCACCGCATTGACGGCAACCACCAGCAACGCCATCACAATCAAAAAGGCTAAGTAAGGTTCAATTCTGTCTTGTAACGAGTCCAACAAGTAGCCAACCGACACCACGCCAATGACAGTGCCTTGTGGGTCTTTAACCGCGGATTTACCACGGACAGAAAAACCAAGTGATCCTTTGGCCGTCGACACATAAGATTCACCCAACACCAATGCTTTTTGGTTATCACCACCGCGCATGGGTTTACCAAGCCGGTCATCATAAGGGTGAATCATGCGGATACCTTTATCATCTCCCACAACGATAAACGCCGCGCCAATGAGCTGGGTAAGGTTTCGAAATTTAACTTGAGTTTCTTCAGACAGAACGTAGGGAGCGCCATTAGGGCCCATCGTTCCATTTTCTTGAATAATGCTGGTGACAAGTGGCGATTCAGACAGAAATTCAGCAACACCTAACGCTTTCAAACCCATCTCTTGTTCTTGAGATTGTTTGATGTAGTAAAAACCAGCACCTGAGAGTATCAAAAGCTCAACAAGGCCAGTGACCGTCATGATAATCAGTAACCTTTTACGGAAACTGATACTGCTCCATTTCATATTCCACCGTCCCTAGTGTTAGACGAATGATGTTAACACTAAGTTAACCGCATGACCTTTCTAGCTATGCGAATTTGTGACTGTTACTCAACTAAATAATTGAGCAGATTGTTAATTGATAATCCTTTACGTTATTCATTTCGATTAATCGTTCATTTTTAGAACGGATTAGCTTAAAAAGCAAAGTAAACGAATGAATATTGAGCTAGATCACTAAGCTTTTAGGTGTTTTTTAGGTTGTTTAAAATAAATACAATTATAATAGTTGCATATGAAGGGGTTCGTTGTTGCCAAGCCATAAGTCCTCATTTTCAGACCGCGCTTTAAATCGAAATTTAGGTTAACAAAAAGGCAACAACCCTTCGCTCACTGGACGTATCTATAACTAAAAGTTGCACGCTCGTCGTTACGATTGTTGAACAAACAGGTTACCTACCTAACCTCATTCATACATCTCTATTTACGCGACAGGCCAGTAGACAACTCAGAGGTGACTGATAAATCAGCACCCAATAATAAAACATTGATGAGCAGGAAGTATCGATCAGTGGCAACGTCCGATAGAAACAGGATAAAAAACATAACGTATAAACATTGTTGAAAAGGAAACCAGGCAATGAAACGCGATAACTTTGGAATTTGTCTTACTAAGACTATGCTGTTCAAACACTTACAATCGACTTTTACTCATGTAAGAGCCTATGAGAAAGACGGAACCTCTCCTCTTGATCTCAAGGTATTGTTAGCGTTCCCGCAAATGTCAGGTAGAGATTTATTACAAACAATGCAAGGTTCAAGACAATTGGTGTGGCGCGCCGATCACCATTGTCCTAGCTTTAAATAAGCCACTTCATTTTGTAAGAACACTTCTATACTGAACTTAAAGAGCACGCTTTGTCGTGCTCTTTTCGTTTCAGTGATCTTTGTTGCTCGCATCACGTACTTTATTACATTAACTTAACGAGTTATGAGGGTTTATAATCCTGTGAGACAATCATCTCAAGACAAATGACTATCACCCTGTTAGCATTAGAGCTAATACTCTAAATGGTATTTAATGCAGATGACCAAACCAAAATTCCGACACCTTGCGCTCGCCAGTATGCTTCTCGGCACATTTGCTTCGCCAGTTTTCTCTGCCCCGCTCACTTTTTCTGAAGCGTGGCAAATATTGCAAGAGAACAACAACTCACTTGCAGCTCAACAAGCTAACGTTGAGCGTTATCAACACCTTCAGAATTCAACCAGCAGCCTTAATCTACCTTCGATCACCTTGGGGGCTAACTACACGCACCTTGATAGTGATGTGACAATTAATGGTGAACAGTTCAAAAATAGCTTAAGCGGCGTGCCAAATTTAGGTGCAGTTGGAGGTATTCTTCAGCCTATATTAAGTGGGCTTGGCGGTGTTACCTCAACCATCACCGAACAAGACATCTTCAGCTCTTCCATCCGTGCTATTTGGCCTATCTTTACTGGCGGACGAATTACCGCTGCGCAAACTGCTGCCGAAGGTAAAAGCGAAGAAGCGCAAAGCCAACTTCTGATGGAGAAACAGGCTCGCTACGAAGACTTAAGTAAATATTACTT
>NZ_JBFRSN010000838.1:0-4670 GCF_041473595.1 Vibrio sp. 10N.222.46.A1 | reverse complement strand
GATGGGCACCAACATCGTTCAGAGCTTCAGCTTCGAACTGAGCACTGACGGCGTGCCGTTCTACCAAGGTACAGCGGTATTCGGTTACTTCAAGGGCGCAGCACTGAAAGACCAGCTTGGTTTGGACAACGGTAAAGTGACTCACCCTTGGCATGTTGATAACAACCGCACGCCGGATGTAAACATCAACCTACTAGACAAAACGACGCGTTACTTCAATGCACCTGTTTCTGCTACTGGTGAAGTGCAAGAGCACTACCAACTGGCTGGCGGTCGCTTGAACTTTATCGATACGGTGCAGATCACCAGCGATGGTGGTAAAGACGGTCTGGGTTACCTATACGCTGAGCGTACGATTGACCCAAGCGATTGGTTCTTCCAGTTCCACTTCCATCAAGATCCGGTAATGCCAGGTTCTCTAGGTGTCGAAGCGATCATCGAACTGATGCAAACCTATGCGCTAAATAAAGATCTTGGTGCTGGCTTCCGCAATCCTAAGTTTGGTCAAATCCAATCTGAAGTGAAATGGAAATACCGTGGTCAGATTAACCCTCTGAACAAACAGATGTCACTGGATGTACACATCACTGCAATCAAAGACGAAGACGGCAAACGCATCATCGTTGGCGACGCAAACCTGAGCAAAGATGGTCTACGTATTTACGAAGTGAAAGACATCGCGATTTGTATCGAAGAAGCATAAGCCTGACAGAGAACTAGGAAAGAATTTAGTATGACAACTCAAACTACAATCAATAACGAAAAGCTATCTCCGTGGCCTTGGCAGATCGAAGAGAGCACAACTCGCTTTGATAACGCAGCAATGTCGACAATATTGAAAGACTTAAGCCTTGCTTGTTACGTCGTGAACCACCCAGAAAAAGGGTTAGGTGTTAGCCAACAAGCAGAGATTGCATCGGGCGATTCAGCAAGCTCAGCGAACAGCCAACCTGTTAGCGCCTTTGCTCCTGCACTTGGTACACAAAGCCTAGGCGACGAAGATTTTCGTCGCTGTCACGGCGTGAAATACGCTTACTATGCGGGCGCAATGGCAAACGGCATTTCATCTGAAGAGTTAGTGATTGCGCTTGGCCAAGCTGGCATTCTTTGTTCATTTGGCGCGGCGGGCTTAATCCCGTCTCGCGTTGAGCAAGCGATCAACCGTATTCAAGCAGCACTGCCAAACGGTCCTTATGCGTTTAACCTGATTCACAGCCCAAGCGAACCCGCTCTAGAGCGCGGCAGTGTAGAGCTATTTTTGAAACACAAAGTGAAAACGGTTGAGGCTTCTGCCTTCTTAGGCCTAACACCGCAGATCGTTCACTACCGTGCCGCGGGCCTTAGCCGCGATGCACAAGGTGAGATTCAGATTGGCAACAAGGTTATTGCTAAGGTAAGCCGTACTGAAGTTGCAAGTAAGTTCATGCAACCAGCTCCAGTTAAAATGCTGCAAGCTTTGGTTGATGAAGGTCGAATCACAGCAGAACAGATGGAACTGGCACAGCTGGTTCCTATGGCTGATGACATTACCGCAGAAGCCGATTCTGGTGGTCATACCGATAACCGTCCACTGGTTACCCTGCTGCCAACGATTCTTGCACTGAAAGAACAAACCCAAGCACAGTACCAATTCAAAACTCCGCTACGTGTCGGTTGTGGTGGTGGCGTAGGCACGCCTGACGCGGCTCTAGCGACGTTTAACATGGGTGCTGCTTACATTGTTACCGGTTCAATCAACCAAGCGTGTGTTGAGGCTGGCGCGAGCGAACACACACGTAAGCTGCTTTCGACAACTGAAATGGCTGACGTGACTATGGCTCCGGCAGCAGACATGTTCGAAATGGGCGTGAAACTGCAAGTGGTTAAGCGCGGCACTTTATTCCCAATGCGTGCGAACAAGTTGTATGAACTTTACACTCGCTACGACTCAATTGAAGCGATTCCAGTAGAAGAGCGTCTGAAGCTTGAGAAGCAAGTATTCCGTTCAACACTGGATGACATTTGGGCAGGGACTGTGGCGCACTTTAACGAGCGCGATCCTAAACAGATCGAGCGTGCTGAAGGTAACCCGAAACGTAAAATGGCGTTGATTTTCCGTTGGTACTTGGGTCTTTCTAGCCGTTGGTCAAACACCGGCGAACAAGGTCGTGAGATGGATTATCAAGTATGGGCTGGCCCGGCACTTGGCGCATTCAACGCATGGGCGAAAGACAGC
The DNA here is from genome assembly GCF_041473595.1 of Vibrio sp. 10N.222.46.A1. Taxonomy (NCBI): domain Bacteria; kingdom Pseudomonadati; phylum Pseudomonadota; class Gammaproteobacteria; order Vibrionales; family Vibrionaceae; genus Vibrio; species Vibrio sp. 10N.222.46.A1. The sequence goes on along the minus strand of NZ_JBFRSN010000838.1, from coordinate 2,455 downwards.
TACCTAGATGATTACCAGCAGCGTAATGCAGTCGACCTAGCAAAACACCTAATGCACGGCGCAGCCTACTTGGCTCGTGTTAACCTGCTGACTTCGCAAGGTATCAAGCTTGATCCGGAACTAGCACGCTGGAAGCCAACGCAAAGAATGGCCTAGGCATTTCAATACAGCGGTTAATTAAGCTCAACGAATAAAAAAAGCGACCTTAACGGGTCGCTTTTCTTTGAATCATCGAAATGTCATTGCAGTCGTTGGTTATTTGATCGCTTTATTTAGCTTCTCGCCAACCACATCTAAACGCCAACCTTGCATAACATCTGGCAGCTTTTCAGGATTACGATCGTACTTCCAAATCCAGCTTAACACTTGATTAAGTTGCTTCTTCGACGCCAAAAACTCAGTCGCTAAACCACTGTGTTGCGATGCTGTTTTCACTTCATCTTTCAACACTTTGAAGAGTTGCTTGTAACCTGGGTAGTCCATTAGACGTTCTACTGGCGCAGGGTACTCTTCTTCTGGCGTATGCTCAGCTAACTTAACGATTGAACTGATTTTAGCGCCATGGCGACGTACAGAGCGGTAATCAAAACCTTCTTGCTCCATGTGCTTAGGGTCTTTCATCGCAAAACGCGCCACAGCCCATAGGTCTTGTTCTTTGAAAACAAAGTTCAGCGCTAAGTCACGCTTAATCGCTTCTTTTAAACGCCAAGTTGCTAGCGGTCTTAAAATAGCTAGCTGCTGAGGCTTTAGCTGCCACGCGCCTTTAATATCAAGGTAAGCGTTATCTGGGTTTGCTTTACGGATGCGCTTAGCCACTTGTAAATCAGACTCTTGCTGTGCCGCTTCCCACCAGCCCGCTTCCATCACTTTTTCTAGAAGCTTGTTGTACATTGGCATCAAGTAGTGAACGTCTGCTGCTGCGTAGTCGAGTTGCTTTTGAGAAAGCGGACGCGCTAGCCAGTCGGTGCGAGATTCACTCTTATCTAGGTCAACGCCTACAAACTCTGAAACGAGAGCTGCAAAGCCAGTTGAAAGACCATGACCTAAGAAGGCTGCCATGATCTGCGTATCAACCATTGGCGTTGGCGTACAGCCAAATGCGTTCTGGAACACTTCTAGATCTTCGCCACACGCGTGCAAAACTTTCAGTACTGAAGTGTCTTTCAATAACCCAACAAACGGGGTCATTTCATCAAGAGCAATAGGATCAATCAGTGACAGCGTTTCACCATCAAATAACTGAATTAAGCCTAATTGAGGGTAATAGGTTCTTGTACGAACGAACTCTGTATCAAGCATAACAACATCGGCTTCACGTGCTTGTTGGCAAACTCGCTCAAGGTCTTTCACTTGGGTAATGATTTGATAATCCACAAAAACTCTCACTGATTTTACTTTGATCGCCGGATACAAAAATGCCGACATTAACTGTCGGCATTCTAACACCATTTTTCAGCGCTCGCTTAGATTAAGCGCTGCTATGGCTTATGGTGCATCATCTTCTCGTAAATGAGCTCGTTACTCGCTTGCGCGTTTAGCAAGCTCAGCATCGTTCTCTTCACGAAGCACTCGGCGTAAGATCTTACCTACATTGGTTTTTGGTAGTTCTTCACGGAACTCAATCAATTTAGGGATCTTGTAGCCCGTTAGGTGCTCACGACAGTGCGCGATAATGTCTTCTTTGGTTAGGCTCGGGTCACGTTTCACAACGTAAATCTTAACCAACTCACCTGACACTTCATGAGGTTGACCGATAGCCGCAACTTCTAACACTTTGCCATGCAGAGCCACAACATCTTCAATCTCGTTCGGGTAAACGTTGAAGCCCGACACTAGAATCATGTCTTTCTTACGGTCAACGATGTACAACAAGCCTTCATCATCAAACTTAACGATGTCACCTGTCGATAGCCAACCGTCTTGATCGATCACTTCTTTGGTCGCTTCTGGACGCTGCCAGTAACCTTGCATCACTTGAGGACCACGGACCTGCAATTCACCCACTTGGTCATTGCCAACCACTTTACCTTCATCATCAACAATACGAACTTCTGTTGATGGTACTGGCAGGCCGATTGCACCCGTATAGTCTTTCAAATCGTATGGGTTACCTGTGACCAAAGGAGCACATTCAGTTAAACCATAGCCTTCAAGTAGGTGGACACCTGTCGCTTTCTTCCATTGCTCAGCAACAGCGCGTTGAACCGCCATACCGCCGCCAACAGATAAACGCATGTTACTGAAATCCAACTCGTGGAAATCTTCGTTATTCACTAGCGCATTGAACAAGGTGTTTACGCCAGTAATCGCGGTAAACGGAACTTTTTGTAGTTCTTTAATAAAGCCAGGAATGTCACGAGGGTTAGTAATCAAAAGGTTACGACCACCCATCTCAACAAACAGTAAGCAGTTCACTGTCAATGCAAATACGTGGTAAAGCGGCAATGCCGTTACC
>NZ_JBFRSN010000837.1:0-1513 GCF_041473595.1 Vibrio sp. 10N.222.46.A1 | reverse complement strand
CTCGGTAGTAGTGGACAAAGATACGCGAATCCACCACCGCCGCCCCTTTCTCTGGGCCAAATTTCTTGAGCTTTTCAGGAATAGGCTTGGTCACTACCATATCTGAAGAGACAACCACAATGCTGCGTTTGAACTCTTTAAAGTGATCGTGCATCCACGCATTGAGTGCCAAAATCACTTTATCTGCAAATACGGAACCGCCTTTGGTTTGAATTCGAGCTGGGGAGCCATAGTCGAGTGATGTCATCTCTGTATTTTCGTAAATTTCGACACCCAATTCGATCGCAACGCGGCGTAAGCCTCTCGCCAATAACGCTGGCTGCACACTACCCGCAGCTTCTGAGTAGTAACCCTCAATGTGGCGATCAGATCCCGCTTTATCAGCCAAAGAATTGTCGCACTTCTTCCAGCTATTGATACCCTGCTTAACCAGCTCATTAACGACAGGCTCCATTCCACCCTTTTGAGCTTTATTGGTCGCCGTGTAGTAAGTTCCGCTGCGATATAGATGCGCGTCAATCTTGTGTTCGTTACAGAAGGCTTCGATCTCGTATATAACCTTTTCCGACTCCTTAACCAACCATTTCGCTTGTTCTTTTCCGTAGAGCTTTTTCAGCGTCGGATACTTAGTTGACCACGTCAGCATGCAACCGCCGTTCGCACCAGAAGCACCGCTACCACATAGGCCTTTTTCAATCACGACAACATGTTTTTCGGGTTGCTGTTGTTTGATTAAAATCGCCGTCCATAAACCCGTATAGCCACCGCCAACAATGGCGATATCACAGTTGACGTCTTTTTGGAGCGGCTTAACCGAATCTAGCCCCGCATTGATGTTGCCAAACTCTTGTTCCAACGCTTGCTTGAACCAATATGAGTAGTGCTTTGTCATTTGTTGTACCTTACTTAAAACCTAAAGGCGTAAAACTAAAAAAGGAAGACCGAAGTCTTCCTTTACTGATTTCTAACTTCTAATGAACTAAATAGTTAAGTAACTGAATAGGTCGTCAGATTAAGATTTTGGCTCTGATTTAGCGTCAAACTTGTCAGACCATGTTTTAAGAACGTCGGCACGTTCGCTGCCCATTCGAGCGAAGTCCATTTTTGCCATGTTCTTTTCTACATTAGGGAAGTTCTCTGCTTTGCCTGTCACATCTTTGTGACCAACAACTGGGTACATTTCGATGTAAAGCTCATTTGCCGCTTTAGAAATAGACCAATCGATAACACGTTGTGCTGCATCAGAAGGCTTAACAAGACCTACCGCTTCAGATTCCCAGCCGATGCCTTCAGGCGTAATCACTGAAAGTGGCGCGCCTTGAGTTTTCAGCTTAGCGCCACGGCTCGCCATAGAAATACCGATAGCGACTTCACCCATGCCCGCTTGAACACATGGCTTAGAGCCTGAGTGCGTGTAGTGAGCAATGTTTTGATCTAGCTTCTGCATGTAGTTCCAACCTTGGTCTTCACCCATGTTTTGTAGCCAAGCCGAAACCTGCATGTAGCCTGTACC
>NZ_JBFRSN010000836.1:0-401 GCF_041473595.1 Vibrio sp. 10N.222.46.A1 | reverse complement strand
TTATTAATTTCGTTCTTTTTAGAATAGTCCCAATGCTCCCAATAATAATCAACATAGGCTTGCTGAGCTTTGGGGTTTTCTTTTTGAATATCTTTAGTCTCTTGATACGACTTTTTAATGGCTGGCATCATTTTCTGCGCTAATTCATAAAGCTCAGTGTTTTGGGCTTTGACGAAGTCGCCATACAAGTCTTTCACTGCAATGTTATATCGATTCGCAATTCGGAAATCATGTTCCTTAACATTTTGGATAATGCTATTTTGAGTGTTTACAGCTTGCTTCAAAGCGGAACAACTGTTTAAACCACCTTTATATAGGTCGGCTTGGATCTGATTCCATAAAACGGTAGTAAGTGGCGTAGTAGATTTAATTTCTTGGTCAGAACTCACTGTCATTACTGG
>NZ_JBFRSN010000835.1:0-2721 GCF_041473595.1 Vibrio sp. 10N.222.46.A1 | reverse complement strand
CTCTAATATAGAGTTAATTAATCTGTGTACTTTAGCTAGCTTTATAAAGCCTTTCGTTAATCTCCCAAAGCGCGTTTCTGTTTGAGTCATATGTTAGAAGTTCAATAGCTTCTTGGTAGTCGCACCAACGGTAATCTGTGTGTTCACTTGATAGTTCAGGATCTTCTGTGACTTTAACTGAGAAGGAATGCTCAGGAATGACGAATGGATGCTCAGTCCAATTGTGATTCCCTGCATAAAAGACTTTTGGAAGCATGCACATTGAATCAAGCTGCTGCCAGTTATCACCGGCTAACTGAGTTTCTTCAGAAAGCTCTCGTTTTGCTGCTTCAAGAATTGATTCATCATTTTCGCCACCACCGGATATTGCCTGCCATACACTATTGTCACTTCTGCGTACGATTAAAAACCGAGGTTTGGTGTCGACTGTTTTGTAGGGAAAGACTAAAACTTGAAAAGGTGCTCTCATTGATTTGCCCTCCAATCATTCGCGTTTACTGCGCCAGCTTCCCAAGGACGACCGGATCGCTCAACAGATTCGTCAGAGGAAGAAACAATGGCTCAGGTAACTCATCTAGCTTAAACCATTTCCATTGCTTACATTTATCAGGTTCTGTTATCTCTGGTTCGCCGCTAGCGTCAGAAGCAACAACAAACAGCGTTATGTAGTGCTTGTTCTCTTTCTCAAAAATATCATTGGTAAAAGTCAGCTTCTCAAATGCACTAACAACTAAGCCAGTCTCTTCGAGTGTTTCGCGTTTGGCACACTCTTCGATACTTTCACCCCACTCAAGGTGTCCGCCAGGCGTTGCCCACGTATGAGCCCCATGAGAACCAATTCGTTCTCCAAGTAGTACTCGTCCTTCACGTAGAATAACCGCAGCGACACCTACTCTTACTTCCTGACTCACTTAAAACTCCTTAATTCTTACCAAAAGACAAACGTACATCTAAGGTTTGACCAACGTTACACATGAATACATCGACCTGTCGGCATTGCCTCAAGACGCTTACCTAATACTTCTTTCAACAGGCCATAAGCTTTCTTGCCTGTGCAGTGCCCTGTATACAGTTTATCAATGGGGTATTGAGACAACGTCAATCCAAGATCTCTAATGTCTTGCTTTGTGCCACCAATACTATTGAACAATGGTAAGCCCACTAAATGGAAGCCCCCGACAACCGCTTTTATTCTCTCTCCTGGGAACAGAGTAACCGCTGTATCAACCATATTAAGAACGCCACTATGCGCACATCCCGTGAATATAACTAAACCATCTGGCTCTTTAACCACTAACAGTAATTCATGATCAAATGAGTCGCGCTCCCGTCGATTCTTAGACTGTGTATAAAGGTATTTATTACCCTTAGGTTGTTCGTGTTTCACGCTAATATCTGTGATAGCAAAGACATTTGGAGCGATCTCAGTCGTACGATTAACGAAGACTAACCGCTCGTTGCTGTTTTCTAGTAAGTCCGGATTGATCCCGACATCACTTTTAAAACCGAAAGCCCGAAAATGGTAGTTTTTCTGTTCACAATTTTTCAGAAACACTTTGCCTTTAGAGTTATGAGCAACAAAATCAGCGGTGCCACTACAATGATCATGATGCCTGTGTGATATGACAGCGAGGTCTACATCTTTGATATCAATACCCAGTAATGGTGCGTTTTGACAAAACGTATCGCCACTTCCCATATCGAACAAGATCTTTAGCGATTCAGTTTCAATATGCAGTGATAGTCCGCGCTCAACGGCTAAATCTTTCCTATTATCCAGTCGAGAGTTATCAACCAGCGTCGTTATTTTCATAGTTCTCTTTTTATGTGATCACGAGTCGGACATTGTCCAACGGAAATAAGGTCTTTGACCATCCATTCGCTCAACCTCTGCACCCAACCTTTTGTAGAAATCATGCGCTTTCTTATTATGTGGACTTGCCGTCCATGAGATGTGAGAGGCATATGATGACTCCGCTTGTGACTTTAAAGCCAACATAAGTTCACGGCCATACCCTTTTGATCTTTGATTTCCTGTAACCAATAGGTCGTCAAGCCAGATTGATGACTCTCCACTGAAGGATGAATATCGATAGTGATACAGTGCGAAGCCAAAATGCTCACAATTCCGTTCCAATATTAATGAATGGGCAAATGCGTAATCACCAAATAATGTGCGTTCGATTTTCTCTATAGTTGTCGAGATTTCGCCACTAAACCCTTTCATACTCCGGTCAAAGTCAGCTTTTTGTTCAATAAACTCTAACAAGACACTTGAGTCTTCTTTCGTCGCAGTCCGTACGATCACTCTCTTCTCCATGGATGAATTTATTCGTTGTCGCCTAACGCCTGTTAATTGATGAAAATGCCACGCGTTACAAATCAACTTGTAGCACTACTTAAGTTTTGTTTCGCAGACGTTATTGCTTGCGCTATTTTAGCCCTATGACTCGTTTCCCACTCAGCGAGTGTTAATGAAGCTTCGTCACTTGCTTTCTTTGAAGCCATTAAAAACACTTCGTCTTTCTTTGATTTAGGAATAACGACAATACCCTCTGCATCAGCAACAATGATATCTCCCGTAGAGACCTTTGCTCCCCCGCAAGTGATCGGAGCGCCCAATTCAGAATAGATCTCTTTCTTTCCCGGTACTGGATGAACACCTTTCGCAAAAACTGGAAACTTCATATCTGAAATTTCAGTCAAATCTCGAATGACACC
>NZ_JBFRSN010000834.1:0-5560 GCF_041473595.1 Vibrio sp. 10N.222.46.A1 | reverse complement strand
GTATTAAGTAAAGTTAAACATGCTCAAATTACTTTCTGATCTTTCAGAAGGTATGTTTGCGTGTGTCAAAGGAAATAATAATGTTGAGAAATGAATCTCAAACCCCTGCGAAAGCACAAGCAACTTCGCAGTCTAAAAGCAGTGCAACAACTGGTTCGAAAACCAATATAAAAAGCAAAGACCGCAATAAAACTCTCTACTTCCTCACTTGGCGCTGGCACTTCTATGCTGGGCTATTCGTTATCCCATTTATGTTGATGTTGAGTATTACTGGTTTGGTGATGCTGTTTGACGATGAAATCGAACTTGCTTTCCATCAAGACGCGATTGAAATTGTTGCATCGGGCGAACCGATCAAGGTGTCACAACAATTAGCTGCCGTACAAAATCACTACCCACAAGGTACGGTGACACAGTTTGTACCGAGCAAAGTCCCTGATCTTGCGAACCGATTTTCTGTATCACTTGAAGATGGCACTTCCGTTTTCGCCACGGTGAATCAATACACTGGCGAAGTGGTAGGAGAAATCCCCCGCAGCGATAGCCTGTATCAGCTAGCGAATGACATTCACGGCACTTTGTTGATTGGTGATTGGGGTGATTATCTAATTGAAGTCGCAATAAGCTTGTCTATTCTGTTGCTCATCAGTGGTATTTACTTATGGTTACCGAGAGATAACGCGAGCCGCGCTGGTTTTCTTAAGCTTCGATTTGGTTCAGGAACGCGTATTTTAATGCGTGATCTGCATGCGAACATCGGTGGAACACTGTCATTCATTCTTCTGTTATTTATTCTATCGGGATTATCATGGACAGGTTTTTGGGGCGGTAAGCTAGTGCAAGCATGGAGTACTTTTCCTGCTCAAATGTGGGACGATATTCCTCTGTCTAACGAAACGCATGCTTCTTTAAATCACGGGTCTGAAGAGGAAATGCCTTGGAACCTAGAGCAAACTCCACTGCCTTTGTCTCAAGATAAGCCAGAAGAACACGTCCATCAAGTAGAAGAAGCGTCTGAAGCTCATGATCATTCTAAGATGGGTGAGGATCATTCTCAGCATGTATTATCTGCGAGTAATTTCTCGATTGATGATGTGATAGCAAAAGCTCAATCTCTTGGTTTTACGCAATATAAAGTCAATTTCCCGCGATCAGAAACGGGCGTTTACACCGTGGCTGCCAATACCATGGGCGGTGACATTATCGACCCAACCCAAGATCGCACGACTCACCTCGACCAATACTCAGGGCGCATTCTAGGAGAGGTGACGTGGCAAGATTACAATTTATTCGCCAAAACCTTAGCCGTCGGTATTTCTCTGCACCAAGGTGACATCAGCATCATTAATAAGCTTCTAAATGCGTTGTTCTGTTTGGCATTCATTTTGGTGTCAGTGACTGGTGGAGTAATGTGGTGGATGCGCAGACCTTCAGGCCAAAGAAAGTTGGGAACTCCACCGAAATTTGGTGATGCAGGCTTATGGAAAGCGGGTTTAGTGACTGTGGTTGTTATTTCGGTACTGTTTCCACTCGCGGGTGCAACGATTGTGACTGCAATGCTATTGGATTGGTTACTGTTTTCACGCGTTGAGAGATTCAAGACCGCGTTGAGTTAATTGACATGCAAACGGACTTTCTCGACTTGAGAAGGTCCGTTTTATTAATCAGATGAGCTCTTCTTCTGTGAGGAAGACTTTAGACTAGATACTGCTCTAGATCTGATAAAGCTTTAGATCTGATACAGCTTTAGATCTGATAAAGCTCAAGCGGCAGGCCGTCTGGGTCTGCGAAAAACGTAAATGATTTCCCCGTAAATTCATCCACTCGAATCGGTTCGACTTCAATGCCTTGTTCTTCCAAGTAGCTTTTGACATGTTGAATGTCATCAACACAAAAGGCCAAATGTCTCAGCCCTTGAGCTTCCGGAAAGCTTGGTCTTTCAGGTGCGTCAGGGAAGCTGAATAATTCTATTTGAGCGCCATTAGGCAGTGCCAAGTCGAGCTTATACGACTGACGTGCTTCACGATAATTCTCCGCAATCACTTCAAGCTTTAAAACTTCCGTATAAAAACGCTTAGAGACTTCGTAGTCTGAGCAAATAATGGCGGCGTGGTGTATTCCTTTCAGCATCAGTTTATTTCTCCTGCCAGCTTGTCACCCAAGTGCTCCATCGCGTAATCAATGAATACACGCAGTCGAGCGGGCATGTACTTGGTTTGAGCAAACTGCATCGCGATAGCGCCATGGTAATTACTCTTGATGGTCCAATCTTCCAACACTTGTACCACGGAGCCTTCAGCCAACGCATCTTGAATCACGAAGTCATGGAAAATACCGACGCCTAGACCTTCTTTTACACCTTTCAGTCGCATCTGCGAGTGGTTAACTGCGTAACGCCCAGTGACGGGTACCGTGTGAAATTCATCATCTTTAAGAAAGTCCCAAATGTGGTCTTTATCTGTTTCTGCAAGGTATAAGCAGTCGTGCTCAGAAAGCTCGGTAGGGTGGTGAGGGATTCCTTTGGCATCTAAATAGTCCGGGCTCGCACATAACACGAGGTTTGTTTTTCCGAGTTCTTTCAATACCAAACTCTCGTCAGGTTTGTCGGTAAGGCGAAAGGCAATGTCGATGCCTTGGCGCAATATGTCGATGTCGCCATCAGCTGCCCTTAGCTTGAGTTGAATCTCTGGATACTGATTTAAAAATGGAACAACAAAAGGCTGTAGCACTGAGTTCAAGAACGCCTCAGGCGCCGCTACCGTTATAGAGCCTGCAGGTTCAGTATGGTCGGAGGTAGACAGCTCAACCGCTTGTTGCGCCGCATTAATCATGACCACGCTTTGGTCGTATACCAACTGGCCTGCTTGCGTGATGATCAATGTACGAGTGGTACGTTCAAACAGCTTTACTGAGAGTGCTTTTTCTAGACGTGTGATCAATTTACTCAACGCTGAGGGTGTCACCCCTAACTGCTTTGCTGCAGCGGTAAAGCTACCTTCGTTCACAACTAAGATAAACGAGGCGAGATCGGGAAGTAGGGCGATGAGTTTTGGGTTAATCATAAGTGTCCAGTAGGGCTAGTTGCAACGGTGAGCTTATTGACAATTGTGAGTGATCTCTTCTGATTTGTGAATCAATTTCATTAATCACTTGGCGTGATTGCTCTGATTGCTTGGCGTGTTTTGCTTTTCATCTCATCGGTTTTCATCTGTATAGCGGAGTTGCTGATGCACATTCTAAGAGAAGCGGATAATCATCACCATATCGTTCTGAGATGAAAAATAGAGATCTGATATGAAAGTGAAATTAGACACAAACGGAAGGGGATTTGACGTTAAAAAGAGCAGGTAAGACGCGTTTATGTGCCCTGTGTCACTGGGATGAACCATTATTCGTGCCTGCGATTCATTAATGTTTTTCCAACTAAAGGGATAATCGAGAAGGGGATGTTCAACTAGAATAGGGGTATAAGTTTTACAGTGTAAATGATCGAATTGAAATCGTTTACATCCCCTACATAATGCGGCGCGCGATGCTGCTGAATAATAATTAGGAAGGAATAGACAATGTCTTCTGCATTTTACCAACAGATTCAAACTCAAATCGAAGAAGTTAAAGAAGAAGGTCTTTACAAGTCTGAGCGCATTATCACTTCTGCACAAAAAGCAGCGGTTTCTATCTCGACTGGTGAAGAAGTACTAAACTTCTGTGCAAACAACTACTTAGGTCTTGCTAATCACCCAGCTCTTATCGAAGCAGCTAAAGATGGTATGGATCAGCACGGCTTTGGTATGGCTTCAGTACGTTTCATCTGTGGTACTCAAGACTCTCACAAAGAACTAGAGCAAAAGCTATCTACGTTCCTTGGTAAAGAAGACACTATCCTTTACACATCTTGCTTTGATGCAAACGCTGGCCTATTCGAAACGATTCTAGGCAAAGAAGACGCAATCATTTCTGATGCTCTAAACCACGCATCTATTATTGATGGTGTTCGTCTATGTAAAGCAATGCGCTTCCGTTACTCGAACAACAACATGGAAGAGCTAGAGCAACAACTTATCGCAGCTAAAGAAGCAGACGCTCGTCACACGCTTATCGTAACTGACGGTGTGTTCTCAATGGACGGCGTAGTCGCTAACCTTCCTGCTATCTGTGATCTTGCTGACAAGTACGGCGCACTAGTGATGGTTGATGACTCTCACGCAGTTGGCTTCATGGGTGAAAACGGCGCGGGTACTCACGAGTTCCATAACGTTGTTGACCGTATCGACATCATCACAGGTACGCTTGGTAAAGCAATGGGTGGCGCTTCAGGCGGTTACACTTCTGGTAAGAAAGAAGTAATCGACTGGTTACGTCAGCGTTCTCGTCCATACCTATTCTCTAACTCTGTTGCACCTGCAATCGTATCGGCGTCTATCCGCGTTCTAGATCTTCTAGCGGAATCTGGCGACCTACGCATTCAACTATGGGAAAACTCTGCTCACTTCCGTACTCGCATGGAAGCAGCTGGTTTCACTATGGGCGGTGCTGACCACGCAATCATCCCAATCATGCTGGGTGATGCAAAAGTTGCGGCTGAATTCGCAGAGCGCGCACTAGAGAAAGGCATCTACGTGGTAGGTTTCTCTTTCCCAGTAGTACCAAAAGGCGCAGCTCGTATCCGTACGCAAATGTCTGCTGCGCACTCTCGTGAGCAACTGGATCGCGCAATTGATGCGTTCATCCAAGTTGGTAAAGACATGGCTATCATCTAATTTTAAAGGGGTGCCTTTGCATCCTTTGATTAGATAGAACAACACCCAATAGAACATATAGATTTTTGATTCTCGCCTTACTGTTAGGCGAGATGAACTGGATAACATTATGAAAATTAAAGCACTTTCTAAGCTTAAGCCTGAAGAAGGCATCTGGATGACCGAGGTTGAAAAACCTGAAATGGGTCATAATGATCTTCTTATTCGTATTAAGAAAACTGCAATTTGTGGTACAGACGTACATATCTACAACTGGGATGAGTGGTCACAAAACACAATTCCAGTACCTATGGTGGTAGGTCACGAATACGTGGGTGAAGTTGTTGGCATCGGCCAAGAAGTTCGTGGTTTTGAAATCGGCGACCGTGTATCTGGCGAAGGTCACATCACATGTGGTCACTGTCGTAACTGCCGTGGCGGCCGTACTCACCTTTGTCGTAACACAACAGGTGTAGGTGTAAACCGCACTGGTGCGTTCTCTGAGTTCCTTGTGATCCCTGCGTTCAACGCATTTAAGATCCCTGCAGAAATCTCTGACGATCTAGCATCAATCTTTGACCCGTTTGGTAACGCAGTACACACAGCGCTTTCTTTCGACCTAGTAGGCGAAGACGTGCTAATTACTGGTGCTGGTCCAATCGGTATCATGGCTGCTGCTGTTGCTAAGCACGTTGGTGCTCGTCACGTTGTAATTACTGACGTAAATGAATACCGTCTAGACCTTGCTCGTCAAATGGGTGTGACTCGCGCAGTAAACGTGATGGAAGAGAAGCTTGAAGACGTAATGTCGGATCTTGGCA
>NZ_JBFRSN010000833.1:0-2785 GCF_041473595.1 Vibrio sp. 10N.222.46.A1 | reverse complement strand
ATGTTATCTGTTGTTCAAAGCCGATGTCGTCTTGAGAAGAAACCGTTACAGTCATGGACTCATCACCAATATGTGATATCAAACCCAAGTTTACTGATTCCCAATCTGCGGTTTTGATTCCTGAAATAGATTTAAGTTCCATTCCAGTTTCAATTCCGGCTCGTGCAACAATAGATTGCGGGGTGACCTCACCGATCACCGGTTTAACCGCAGGCACGCCAATCAAAAATACCAGCCAATATGCGAACACGGCAAAGATAAAGTTGAATGCTGGACCTGCACCCACAATCGCTGTTCGTTTCCACAACGGTTTCTTATCAAAAGCGTATTGCTGTTCGTCTTCAGAAAGGTCATCAACACGACCATCAAGCATCTTAACGTAGCCACCCAATGGAATGACTGACAAGCTATATTCCGTTCCATCGCGGCCAACTTTACTCCAGATCGATTTACCAAAACCAATCGAGAATTTTTCTACTTTCACACCGCAGCGACGAGCAACCCAGAAGTGTCCAAATTCATGAACAGCGACCAGAATACCAAGCGCTACAATAAAGGATGCGAAGTTCCACAGAATTCCACTCATGCTAGCTGCTCTTTTATAAATTGAATGGCTATTTGACGAGACATATTATCGAGCTCGAGAAGGCTTTCCAAGCTATCTAAGCCTTCAGAGTTATGTTGTTCACATACTTTGTTCATAACATGCTCGTTAATGATAGCAATATCGGTAAACTTCACTTGATTGTTCAAGAAAGCATCGACTGCAATTTCGTTTGCCGCATTAATTGCTGTTGTTGCATGCTGCCCCAAATAGCACGCCTCAATGGCTAATCTCAAACATGGGTAACGAGTTAAATCGGGCTCTAAGAAGGTAAGCTCGCCCACTTTGGTGAAATCCAGAGGCTTAACACCCGCTTCAGTACGATCAGGATAAGACATGGTCAAAGCAATTGGCGTCGCCATATCAGGTTCACCCATTTGAGCCAATACTGAGCCATCTTTGTACTGAACCATAGAATGAATCACAGACTGAGGGTGAATAATAACTTTGAGTTGCTCTTGAGAGGCATTAAATAGCCATTTCGCCTCAATGTACTCTAAGCCTTTATTCATCATCGTAGCTGAATCAACAGAGATCTTAGGGCCCATTGACCAGTTAGGGTGTGCAATCGCTCTCTCAGGTGTGACCGAATCTAACTCTGCAACATCCGTATAGCGAAAAGGGCCACCCGAACCAGTCAAAAGAATATGGTTGATACCATTTTCTTCAAGGTCACAACGGCCTAGTTTGGTTTGCACATTCTGAGGTAAACACTGAAAGATAGCATTATGCTCGCTGTCGACAGGAAGCAGTTCAGCGCCGTACTTCTCTACGGCGTCGATAAACAACTGGCCAGACATCACCAACGCTTCTTTGTTAGCCAGCAAGATGCGCTTACCAGCCTTAACCGCAGACATCGTAGGAAGCAAACCTGCCGCACCCACAATAGCAGCCATTACCGTGTCCACTTCATCTAGAGAAGCGACCTGACACATGCCTTCAGAACCAGAAAGAACTTTGATGTTTGGGTGATTTGTAGACAACACTTCAGTCAGCTTAGATGCTGCATCAGGGCAAGCCATAGCAACATAGCTTGGTTGCCACTTTTCAACTAACGCCAGCATCTTTTCAACATTCGAGCCTGCAGCCATTGCTACAACCGAATAGAGTTCTGGGTTTTGTTCAACGACTTTTAGTGTACTTGCACCAATTGAGCCGGTAGCGCCAAGGATAGTTAGATTTCGCATCACATATGACCGTAGAAATGTAATAAAGGGCAGAATCACTGCCCTTTTTTATTAGAATGCTAAATAAAGCAGAGCAAAGACAGGGAACGCAGCCGTTAAGCTATCTATTCTATCAAGTATACCACCATGACCAGGAATCAGATTACTGCTGTCTTTCACCCCAGAAACACGTTTAAACATGCTTTCAACAAGATCACCAAGAACAGAAATAACGACGGTCACAAGAGTAATAACAATCATGTGGAGAGGGCTTGTGAATTGGATATCAAACAAGTCAGCAAAGATCCAGGCCACGATCACTGCTGTAATGATGCCACCAATAAGACCTTCAATCGTTTTATTAGGACTCACCGCAGGGGCCATTTTGCGCTTGCCAAAGCTCTTTCCTGAAAAGTAAGCACCACTGTCCGCAGCCCAAACAAGCAAGCAAACGAACATCACCAATTTTGCGCCGTGGTAAGGATCAACATCAATACCGTTAGCACGCAGGATAACCACACTCCAGAAGAATGGTAGCAAAGTCAGCACGCCAAATGCGTGACGAAGAATGGATGAGTCTTTCCATGCTGGCATAGACTTAGGATAAGTCACTGCCATACCACTCGCGATTACCCACCAAATTGAACCAATCGTTAGAATGGCGTAGTGAGCACCCGATAAGTTATTAAGGCTAAATGCATCAAAAGGTATAAAAGCAAAACTTGCAGCACTTACCACAACTGTTGGAATCAACGCTAAATAACGTGATTTGCTTTCAACAAACTGAGTCCACTCCCAAAGACCCAATAGCGAGATTACTGCTAGTGAAAGAATAAACGTGGGAAGTGATAACTCGAAAATACCTAGAATAACTAGGGGAGCTAAAATCAACGCCGTAATAATTCGTTGTTTCAAACCAAAAAAATCCTTATTAACTGTCCATCAGAGCTTTAATTTGCTCACCGGTGCATCCAAAACGACGCTCGCGGTTTACAAACCAAGTCACAGCTTCTAC
>NZ_JBFRSN010000832.1:0-5827 GCF_041473595.1 Vibrio sp. 10N.222.46.A1 | reverse complement strand
AAAATCACTCAGGCCCTTCTTCTAGGTGCTGGTTTGGCAGTGGCTGCCACTTCTACTCTTTCTATCGCTGCTGAAGTTCCAGCAGGTACAGAACTAGCAAAAGTTCAGGAACTTGTTCGCGGTAACGGTACTGAAGTTGCGACTATCGACCCACACAAATCTCAAGGTGTACCAGAATCTCACGTAATTCGTGATCTTCTAGAAGGTCTAGTGAACCAGGACGGTGAAGGTAATACTATCCCTGGTGTTGCTGAGAGCTGGGAAACGACAGACAACAAAACATTCACTTTCCATCTACGCAAAGATGCAAAATGGTCTAACGGCGATCCTGTAACAGCTGAAGATTTCGTTTACAGCTGGAAACGTGCAGTTGATCCTGCCACTGCTTCTCCATACGCTTGGTACATGGAATATACCAAGATGGTGAATGCGAAAGACATCGTAGCGGGTAAGAAAGACAAGAGTGAGCTAGGCGTTAAAGCTGTAGATGCAAACACACTTGTTGTTGAATTAGAAACAGCGGTACCATACTTCGTAATGATGATGGGCCACACAACAGTGAAGCCAGTACACAAAGCAACTGTTGAAAAATTCGGTGACCAATGGACCAAGCCGGGTAACTTCGTAGGTAACGGCGCATTCTCTGTTGATAAGTGGGTTGTTAACGAACGTCTAGTTCTAAAGCGTAACGACCAATACTGGAACAACGACAAAACTGTTCTAAACAAAGTAACCTTCCTACCAATCGAAAACCAAGTTGCGGAAATGAACCGTTTCTTATCTGGTGAAATCGACTTCACAAATGAACTTCCAACTGAGCACTTCAAGCGTCTTAAGAAAGAGCACGCAGAAGACGTATCTGTAGCTGGTAACTTGTGTACTTACTACTACATCTTCAACACGAAGAAAGCTCCATTTGATGACGTTCGCGTACGTAAGGCTATCTCTTACGCAATTGACCGTGACATCGTGACTGGCGCTATCTTAGCGCAAGGTCAAAAACCAGCATATTTCCTGACGCCTGAAATCACGGCGGGCTTCGATCCTGAGCTTCCTCAGTACGGTACAATGTCTCAAAAAGAACGTAACGTAGAAGCGGCACGTCTTCTTGAAGAAGCGGGCTACGGCAAAGACAATCCACTAAACTTCAACCTACTGTACAACACTTCTGAAAACCACAAGAAGATTGCTGTAGCACTAGGTTCTATGTGGAAGAAAACACTGGGTCTTAAAGTTACACTTGAAAACCAAGAGTGGAAAACTTACCTATCTTCTAAAGATTCTGGTGACTTCGAAGTAGCTCGTGCTGGTTGGTGTGGTGACTACAATGAAGCGTCGTCATTCCTAACGCTAATGAAGAGTAACAACACTACCGGTGGTGTTCACTACGACAGCGCGGCTTACGATCAAATCATTGATAAAGCACTGAACTCGACTTCAGAAGAAGAGCGTAAAGCACTTTACCTTGAAGCTGAGGCGCTAATGGCTAACGATATGCCTATCGCACCTATCTACCAATACGTGAAATCACGTCTACTAAATCCGCACGTTGGTGGCTTCCCTACTAATAACGCGGAAGATAAGATCTTCTCGAAAGACTTATACATCAAGGCTCAATAAGCTTCGATTCTAAAAGTTAATATAACTATAACGATACAGACACTACATGCGTAATACGCGCATGTAGCGTCTTTCTAATTTTAATTGTCACAGACTGAAAGAGTGAGTTTATGCTTAAATTCATTATGAAAAGGATATTTGAAGCGATTCCAACGATGTTGGTGTTGATCACTATATCTTTCTTTCTCATGCGTTTCGCACCGGGTAACCCGTTTTCAAGCGAGCGTCCATTACCGCCAGAAGTTATGGCTAACATCGAAGCTAAATACGGCTTAGATAAACCAGTATTTGAACAGTACACCACGTACTTAACCAACATCCTTCAGGGTGATTTTGGTCCATCTTTCAAATATCAAGATTACACAGTAAATGAGCTGATTGCTGTAGCACTTCCAGTATCTGCGAAGGTAGGCTTCGTTGCCTTTATCTTTACGCTAATTATGGGGGTCACCGTCGGCACTATAGCCGCGTTGAAGCACAATACCTGGGTCGACTACACCATAATGTCGACAGCCATGCTCGGGGTGGTGATGCCATCCTTCGTGTTGGCACCAGCGCTTATTTACCTTTTCTCCCTGCACTGGAATATATTCCCAGCAGGTGGTTGGCATGGCGGCACCTTCGTGTACATCGTGCTACCTGTTATTGCGATGTCTCTTCTATATGTAGCAACCTTTGCTCGTATCACTCGCGGTAGCATGATTGAAACGTTAAACAGTAACTTTATCCGTACTGCTCGTGCTAAAGGTCTAAGTTACCGTTATATCGTTCTTAAACATGCGCTTAAGCCAGCAATGCTACCTGTTGTGTCATACATGGGACCTGCGTTCGTAGGTATCATCACAGGTTCAGTTGTTGTTGAAACCATCTTTGGTCTACCGGGAATCGGTAAGCTGTTTGTTAACGCCGCGTTTAACCGTGACTACTCGTTAGTAATGGGTGTAACCATTTTGATTGGTTTCCTATTCATCTTGTTCAACGCTATCGTTGATATTTTACTAGCGCTTATTGACCCGAAAATTCGCTACTAGCAGGGACGCATGGTTATGTTGAAGAAAAAAGAAAACTTAGAAGCGATCGAAAAATTCTCTGAGAATTTGGAAATTGAAGGTCGTAGTTTGTGGCAAGATGCGCGTATTCGTTTTATGCGCAACAAAGCGGCAATGATCAGTCTGTTCATTCTAATTATCATGGTGCTTTCGGTAATCTTCTTACCTATGTTGGCGCAGCATGCTTACGATGATACTGACTGGTACGCAATGCACGTAGGCCCAAATGCGGATCACTGGTTTGGTACCGACAGTTTAGGTCGTGACTTATACGTTCGTACAATGATTGGCGGCCGTATTTCTCTGATGGTTGGTGTGATGGGCGCATTTGTAGCGGTACTGATTGGTACGCTTTACGGTGCAGCTTCAGGTTTCATTGGCGGTCGTACTGACCGAGTGATGATGCGTATCCTAGAGATCTTGTACGCAGTACCATTCATGTTCCTTGTGATCGTACTGGTAACATTCTTTGGTCGTAATATTGTACTTATCTTTGTTGCTATCGGTGCTATTGCTTGGCTCGATATGGCACGAATCGTACGTGGTCAAACGTTGAGTCTACGTAGCAAAGAATTCATCGAGGCTGCTCACGTATGTGGTGTAAGTAAATGGAAGATCATTACACGTCATATCGTACCGAATGTATTGGGTATTGTTGCGGTTTACTCGACGCTACTTATTCCGAGCATGATCCTTACTGAATCATTCTTATCTTTCCTTGGTCTTGGTGTTCAAGAGCCTATGACAAGTTGGGGCGCGCTATTACAAGAAGGCTCGCAAACAATGGAAGTTGCTATTTGGCAATTGGCATTCCCAGCGGCATTCATGGTAGTTACGCTGTTCTGCTTTAACTACGTAGGTGATGGTCTGCGCGACGCGCTTGATCCAAAAGACAGATAAAGAAATAGCAAATAAAAATACAAAAGCTATAAAAGATTGAAGGAAGCAATGATGAGCTTATTAGATGTCAAAGATCTGCGCGTCGAATTTACCACGCAAGATGGTATCGTAACCGCAGTAAACGACTTGAACTTCTCACTTAACCAAGGCGAAACGCTGGGTATTGTTGGTGAGTCGGGTTCAGGTAAATCACAAACGGTATTTGCACTGATGGGGCTGCTGGCTAAGAACGGCATCATCTCAGGTAGCGCAAAGTTTGAAGGCAATGAAATTCTTAACCTGCCTGAAAAAGAGCTGAACAAAGTACGTGCTGAACAGATCGCGATGATCTTCCAAGATCCAATGACGTCACTGAATCCTTACATGAAAGTATGTGATCAGCTGATGGAAGTACTGATGCTGCATAAAGGCATGGGTAAAGCAGAAGCGTTCGAAGAATCAGTTCGTATGCTGGAAGCGGTGAAAATCCCTGAAGCACGCAAGCGCATCACTATGTACCCGCACGAGTTTTCGGGCGGTATGCGTCAGCGTGTGATGATCGCAATGGCACTGCTGTGTCGCCCTAAATTGCTTATCGCTGATGAACCAACAACGGCACTGGATGTAACCATTCAAGCGCAAATTATGGAATTGCTGAACGAACTTAAAGATGAGTTCAATACGGCAATCATCATGATCACCCATGATTTGGGTGTTGTTGCTGGCTCATGTGACAAAGTACTGGTGATGTACGCAGGTCGTACAATGGAATATGGCACGGTTGATGAAATCTTCTACGAGCCAAGCCACCCTTATGCGGAAGGCCTGCTTAAAGCAATTCCTCGTTTGGATACCGAAGGTGAAATTCTACCGACGATTCCAGGTAACCCACCTAACTTACTTCGCCTACCAACAGGTTGTCCTTACCAAGACCGTTGTCACCGTGTAATGGACCGTTGTAAGCAAGAAGCACCGATTTTGCAGCCATTTGCTAAAGACCGTCAGCGTGCTTGTTTTTCAGACTGGGAGACTTGGACAAAATGAGTAAAGAATTACTATTAGATATTAAAGACCTAAAAGTTCACTTTAGCATTGCGGCTAAGTCTGCTTGGCCTTGGGCGAAACCATCAAACCTTAAAGCAGTCGATGGTGTTGATGTTCATCTTTACGAAGGCGAAACGCTAGGTGTGGTAGGTGAGTCTGGTTGTGGTAAGTCGACTTTTGCACGCGCAATTATCGGTTTGGTTGAAGCGACTGAAGGGCAAGTGATGTGGTTAGGTCAAGACCTAACTAAGATGCAGGAAGTGAAGCGTCGTGAGACTCGTAAAGAGATTCAGATGATCTTCCAAGACCCGCTAGCGTCGCTTAACCCACGTATGTCAGTAGGCGATATCATTGCTGAGCCTCTAGAGACTTTCTTCCCTGAACTTTCTAAACAAGAAGTAAAGGACAGAGTTAAAGAGATGATGGCAAAGGTTGGCCTATTACCAAACGTAATCAACCGTTACCCACATGAATTCTCTGGTGGTCAGTGTCAGCGTATTGGTATTGCACGTGCGCTTATCTTGAAACCTAAGATGATCATCTGTGATGAACCTGTTTCTGCACTGGATGTATCTATCCAAGCTCAAGTAGTTAACCTTCTTAAGGAGCTACAAAAAGAGTTAGGTTTGTCTTTGGTATTCATCGCGCACGATTTGTCAGTGGTTAAACACATCTCTGACCGTGTCTTGGTGATGTACCTAGGTAACGCGGTAGAGCTTGGTGAATCAGACGCCTTGTTCTCTGACCCTAAGCACCCGTACACCAAAGCGTTGATGTCTGCAGTTCCGATTCCAGATCCTCGTCTAGAGCGCAACAAAACGATTCAGATGTTGGAAGGCGATTTACCTTCACCAATCAATCCACCGTCAGGTTGTGTGTTCCGTACACGTTGCCCACAAGCAACAGAGGCTTGTGCGCAAACTAAGCCAACTATTCAAGGCGATGACGTTCACGCAGTATCTTGCTTGCACGTACAAGTCTAGAGCCTATTTAAAACGGTTCAGCCTGTGACAGGCTTAAGCGCGACTAGTTATTAGAGTCGCGCTTTTTTTGTGTCTAAAGTTCCATATTAAATAAGCTTCATCAAATAATTTGAACAACTAAGCCAACTTCTTCTAGTTTAGAAAAAGTTGGCTTTTTTTATACTAATACCAATCGTAGTAAATAACTGCTCATCCTAGCTTGTTAAAACGCTCGATAACGGCGTTAGAATTTTTGATTGTAGAATAACTACT
>NZ_JBFRSN010000831.1:0-1338 GCF_041473595.1 Vibrio sp. 10N.222.46.A1 | reverse complement strand
AAGTCGTGATTGCAGGCCGCCCAAATGCGGGTAAATCAAGCCTATTGAATGCGCTGTCGGGTAAAGAATCTGCCATTGTGACCGATATTGCGGGAACGACACGTGATGTACTGCGTGAACATATCCATATTGACGGCATGCCACTGCATATTATTGATACCGCAGGCCTACGTGAGGCCTCAGATGAAGTAGAAAAAATCGGTATTGAACGTGCTTGGGAAGAAATAGCTCAGGCAGACCGAGTTTTATTTATGGTTGATGGCACAACAACAGACGCAACAGACCCGAAAGATATCTGGCCAGATTTCGTTGATCGTCTACCAAACAACATCGGAATGACGGTAATTCGTAATAAAGCGGATCAAACCAGTGAAGAGTTAGGCATTTGTCATGTTAACGATCCAACCCTGATTCGCTTATCAGCCAAAACAGGCCAAGGTGTCGACGCTCTGCGTAGTCATCTAAAGGATTGTATGGGCTTTGCTGGTGGTCATGAAGGTGGCTTTATGGCACGTCGTCGTCACTTAGATGCCCTAGAACGAGCATCAGAACACCTAGATATCGGCCAACAGCAGCTTGAAGGCTACATGGCGGGTGAGATTTTAGCGGAAGAGCTTCGAATTACTCAGCAGCACCTCAATGAGATCACGGGTGAGTTCAGTTCAGACGATCTTTTAGGTCGCATCTTCTCTTCATTCTGTATTGGTAAATAACCTTAAAAGGCCAGCTCATGCTGGCCTTCTTCTTTAGTAAGGACAGCTTAATGATCCACATTATTACAGGTAGCACCTTAGGTGGTGCAGAGTACGTTGGCGATCACCTTAATGATCTTCTTGAAGAGCAAGGTCATGAAATAACCCTTCATAATCAGCCTGAATACGATGATATCCCCCAACAAGGCTTTTGGTTGTTGGTCACTTCAACTCATGGTGCCGGTGAATTTCCAGATAATATTAAGCCGTTTATCGACGCATTGACCCAGCAATCTCCAGATTTAAGCCAGGTTCGCTTTGCTGTAGTGGCGCTTGGAGATTCGAGCTACGATACCTTCTGTTTGGCAGGTAAATCTGTCCACAGCCAACTAAAAGAGCTCGGTGCTCAAGCTATTTCTGGCTGTTTTACCATCGATGTTCTTGAAACACCGGTCCCAGAAGATGCTGCAGAGGAATGGTTTAACGATCATAGTGACCAGTTTTAACACCTCAACATTCTAAAAAGCGGCTTATGCCGCTTTTTTTGTCTCTGAAAATCGTGATTGTGAATAACTTTTTTGAAAATAAATCGAAATACATGCCCATTTTTTCAATTTCCTCTGTGGATAAGATCATACATATACGG
>NZ_JBFRSN010000830.1:0-1019 GCF_041473595.1 Vibrio sp. 10N.222.46.A1 | reverse complement strand
CAGTGATATGGCGACTCAGATTGCTTCTGCCGCTGAAGAGCAGTCACTGGTTACTGCCGAAATCAATGCGAATACCGAATCTGTTCGTGAAGTGAGTGATGTGATGGCAGTTGATGCGACCGATGCGGTTTCACAAGCCGATCAGCTAAGTCATTTAGCGAGTGACTTGAAACGAGAGTTGTCACGCTTCAAGCTTTAATCTTTAATCGATATTGCAGAAAACAACATAGGTTTAGAAACTAAAGAGCACAGACAGTAATAGGCCTGTGCTCTTTCTTTAATAGCTTCAAATGAGTCTCAGTGCTTATCAAAGAAATCCTTATTGCGAATATATTTGCTCATTAAGTGGTAAGAAAAAGGTCTGATCAACCAACTTAGAACAGAGCGCCCAAGACGTATAAACGTCGGTGTGTTTTCGTAGATCCTGCCGTTATAGAGCCAAAGCACTTTCCCTACATGCCAATACAACAGAGGCACGGGCGGCATGAAGGTGACAATATCTATGTCGCAACAGATACGGTAGGTTTTCTTACTCAAACGGTAGTGCTTTCGAAAATTCCAATCACCAATCGCAGGTTGGCCAAAAGTCACGATTCGCTTAACACAGCCTGGATACTTTTGATCTAGGTAATCTGCGAACACGCAGCCAATTGCACCACCAGAAGAGTGGCCGGTTATAGAAATCCTTTTCCCTTGTTCTAACAAAGGCAAGAGTGTCGCTTCTAAGCGTTCGATAACGGTTTGCCCAAGCTTGTCTTCGTTACGACTCGGCTGGCTTTCTTGAAACATGAGATGATAGAAACCGGCATGTACACGATAGTTCAGCCCAATCTTTTTACAGCTTCTTGTCCATAGTGCAAAAGTGAGTAGCCAGTCAGAAACACTGTGTGATCCCTTGATAACCACAACCACTTCATCTTTGTCACTACTCCATAAAACTCGAATCATGGTTTTGCCAAACTGGTTCTTTATGATGCGCTGTCCATTAGGATCAAAACCGTAACGAGTCTGTTTAAAAA
>NZ_JBFRSN010000829.1:0-2005 GCF_041473595.1 Vibrio sp. 10N.222.46.A1 | reverse complement strand
AGAACGAGAACGAGAACGAGAACGAATTATCCGTACGTCTAGTATTTAAACAATTGAACTTGAGTATTCAACTGTTGAGCAATACCGCGCAACTCTTCAGACAAGTGACGAGAGTTATCAGCCTCAGTAGACATGTTTTCTGATACATCATTAACCAACTGAATATTCTTACTGACTTCACCGGTAACCGATCTTTGCTCAGAAGCAGCATTCGAGATATGTGAAGCCATCTCCGAGATCTGTTGAATCGATGTCGCGATCTCTTCCAGTGCAATAGTCGCATTGTTTGCATCATCGACACTTGATTGCGCCAAATCTTGGCTACGTTGCATTGATTCAACCGCACTGACGCTGTTTTTCTGAAGAGTCTCGATCATTTCGCGTATCTCGTCTGTAGAACTGTGAGTACGTTGAGAAAGAACACGAACTTCATCTGCCACAACCGCAAAACCGCGACCTTGTTCACCCGCACGTGCTGCTTCAATCGCTGCGTTTAAGGCCAATAGGTTAGTTTGTTCTGCAATATCAGAAATGGTTGATAGAATAGTGTTGATGTCTAACGCATTCTTCTCAACTTCTTGAATGATTCCTGAAGCGTTCTCAACTTGTTGAGCAAGACTAGTGATGGAATCTTGGTTACGAATGATGACTTGCTTACCTTGTTCACAATTCTCTGTTGAACTGATCGCTGAATCAGCCGTCATTTGCGCGTTGTTTGCTACTTCTTCTGCTGTTGCCGACATTTCATGTACGGCTGTAGCAATCTGAGAAATTTCGTGAAGTTGGACTGATAGACCTTCACTTGTTTGACGAGCGACATTGGTACTAATTTCAGATTGCTGATTAAGCTGGTTCGAAGAGCCCGCAATATCACGCACTATCTCTTGAAGTTTTGCTATGAACGCGTTGACGTGATGCGCTAGGGTGCCAATCTCGTCTTTACTATGAACAGTCATACGCTGTGTTAAGTCGCCGTCACCTTTGGACAATGCTTCCATTGCCGAGCTTAGTGTCGTTAATGGCGACAGTGCTTTCTTGATGATAAACATCGCAACAAATGCGATTACAGCAAGTTGTATTAGACCAAATATTACCGACTGACGAACTAATGAATAGTAAGAAGCAAAAGAGTGATCTTTATCTATAACAACAGTGAAGTACCAGTCTGTATGAGGAACTTTCTGAGCAGAAAGAAGGGAGTCGGTACCTTTAATGGTTAACTCTTCAAATTCTGGATTTTGCGCAAGTGATTTGATTTTCTGAGCAGAAAGGTTGTTTGAAATATTAGAAACAGGCTTTAGCGTTAGGCCACGGTCTCTATGGGCAACAATATTACCTTTACCATCGACAAGAAAAGCGTAAACACCAGGTTGCTCAATACTTACAATATCATTGATGAGGGTGTTTAAGTTCAGGTCTGCACCAATAACGCCAGAGAACCCGTTGGTATTGAATGGGCTTGCAATTGTTACCACTAGGTCATTCGTAGCCACATCAACATAGGGTTCAGTGACGACTGTTTGACCTGCCGCCATAGGCGCTTTGTACCAATCTCGAGTACGTGGGTCGTAATCTTGCGGTACTGGCAAATCACCACCTAGAAGAAAGCGACCGTCAGAAAGCCCTGCGTAGGCAATTTGGAACTTACCAGCACTCGTACTTTGAGTTAAATAGCTGGTTGGGTCATCGGTAAAAGTAAATGAATTTTTCGCTGCATTTACAACGTTAATTCGGCCTTCAATCCATTTTTCTATACCCGATACCGTTGTATCAGTTAGTGTATTTGAATATTGCTGAATGGAACGATAGGTTTCGTTAAGAAGTTGCTTACCTGTTACATAAGTCTGAATCATAGTCATTGCGAAAATAATGACAACAAACATCAATGTTAATTTGTTCTTGATTGAAATATTGCTAACACCCATTTACGGTACTTCACTCTATTAGAAATTTGGAAGAGAGTAGCAGTACGCCGTATTACCGTAAAGATATTTTATTACTGATT
>NZ_JBFRSN010000828.1:0-4108 GCF_041473595.1 Vibrio sp. 10N.222.46.A1 | reverse complement strand
GTATTGGTGAGATCGTGATCACGGATTAAATGTCTTGAAGTTGTATTATTCTTCTCGTCGACAGGGACGACTGTCGTACTAATCCGTGACTATGGGACAAAGGTTATGAAACTTACTACTCTAACGAATAAGTCGCTCGTAAATCTGCAAACTACGTTTAGCAGTCGAGAAGAAGCGATTTACGCACTTGCTGACCAACTGGATCAGCAAGGCAAACTGCATAACAAGCAAGAGTATCTTGATGCAGTATTTGCTCGTGAAGAGCAAGGCCCGACAGCGCTTGGCGAAGGCCTAGCAGTACCGCATGGTAAGACTGACGCGGTTAAAGAAGCTGGCTTCGCTGTAGCAACGCTTAAAGAAGACATGAAATGGAAAGGCTTGGATGAAGACGAAGATGTGAATCTTATCTTCCTAATTGCGATTCCAAATGCAGAAGCGGGCTCTACCCACATGCATCTGCTTACCGCACTGACAACTACATTGGTTGACGACGATGTTCGCGAAGCGGTATTAAAAGCGACAACCGCTGAAGAAATCTTTGCGCTTCTTGATGGCGACAATCAACAAGAAGAAAAACAAGACAACTTAGATACAAATGCACCGACAGTTGTATGTGTTACTGCTTGCCCTGCTGGCATTGCTCATACTTATATGGCGGCAGAATATCTTGAAAAGGCGGGCAAAAAGCTTGGCTATAACGTACATGTTGAAAAACAGGGCGCAAACGGTATTGAAGATCGCTTAACGGCTGAGCAATTAAACAATGCTGTGGCGTGTGTTTTTGCTGCTGAAGTGGCGATTAAAGAATCTGAGCGCTTTAACGGCATTCCTCGTATTGAAACACCAGTCGCAGAACCGATTAAACACGGTGAGCGCATTTTAAACGAAGCGATCGAAGAGTCGAAAAAAGGCAACGGTGCAGAGCGTAAAGTAGCTACTGATGATAAACCGAAGAAACTGCCACTGAAAACTGAGCTCAAACAAGCACTGCTTTCTGGTATTTCTTACGCGGTTCCTCTTATCGTTGCTGGTGGTACTGTTCTTGCGGTTGCTGTTCTTATCGCGCAAATTTTTGACCTGCAAGAGCTCTATGCAACAAAAGATTCTTGGCTATGGATGTATCGCAAACTAGGTGGCGGCCTACTGGGTACATTGATGGTGCCAGTACTGGCAGCTTACACAGCTTACTCATTAGCAGATAAACCGGCACTTGGTCCTGGTTTTGCCGCAGGTATTGCAGCAAACATCATTGGCTCTGGTTTCCTAGGCGGTGTTGTTGGTGGTTTGATTGCTGGTTACGTGATGCGTTGGGTAAAAGAGCATGTTCGCTTAGGCCCTGCGTTTAACGGCTTCCTTACTTTCTACCTTTATCCGGTGATCGGTACTTTGGTGGCAGGTAGCTTGATGCTATTTGTTATCGGTAAACCTGTAGCGTTCCTAAACCAAGGTCTAACGGACTGGTTGAACGGTATGTCTGGCACCAATGCGCTGCTATTGGGTGCGATTCTTGGTTTGTTTGTATCATTCGACTTAGGTGGTCCGGTAAACAAAGCCGCTTACGCATTCTGTTTAGGTGCAATGGCGAACGGTGTTTATGGCCCATACGCAATCTTTGGTTCAGTAAAAATGGTATCGGCGTTCACCGTAACGGCTTCAACCATGATTGCTCCACGCCTATTCAAAGACTTTGAGATTGAAACCGGTAAATCTACATGGCTACTTGGCCTAGCGGGTATTACCGAAGGTGCAATCCCAATGGCGATTGAAGATCCAATCCGTGTAATCGGTTCATTCCTACTAGGCTCTGTGGTTACAGGCGCGATGGTTGGTGCGGCAGGTATCGGTCTATCGACTCCGGGTGCAGGTATTTTTTCTATCTTCTTGTTACACGATTCAGGTTTGGGCGCATTCTCTGCTGCTGCAATCTGGTTCGGTGCTGCGCTTGTCGGCACAGTGATTTCAACTGTTACTCTTCTGATGTGGCGTGGTCATGCTGTAAAAAAGGGTAAGTTTGAAGCAAGTACTGCAACACAGAACTAACTAAATTTTGAGCTAACTTCTAACTCGCAATTAAAACACCATATAAAAAATAACGAACAACTTGGCTGTCCTAAATACCTGTGCTCCTAACGGTTTTATTCACACAGATTCTGGGCGTGGTTTTCTGCACCCTAAATTTAGTGGCAGCCAATTTTAACCCCTTGAAAAACTTTAATTTAGTCGTATTTGAGTTCGAATTTTAGATTTACTCGAAGCGACACATTTAGGTAAATGATTATGACTACATCACGCGTACATATTACTCCACACATGCACTGGGATCGTGAATGGTATTTCACAACAGAAGAGTCTCGCATTCTTCTTGTGAACAACATGGAAGAAATCATGAACCGTCTGGAGAGTGATCCAGAATACAAATACTACGTTCTAGATGGTCAAACCGCTGTTCTAGAAGACTACTTTGCGATCAAACCAGAGAACACAGAACGCGTAAAAGCATTGGTTGAAGCGGGCAAGCTTATTATTGGCCCTTGGTATTCTCAAACCGACACAATGCAAGTTTCTGGTGAGTCGATTGTGCGTAACATGATGTATGGCATTCGTGACTGTATGAAATTTGGCGATGCAATGAAGATCGGTTACCTACCAGATTCATTCAGCATGAGCTCACAGCTGCCGATGATCTATAACGGTTTCGACATCACGCGTGCAATGTTTTGGCGTGGTTGTTCAGAGCGTCATGGCACCAACAAAACAGAATTCTTATGGCAGTCTAATGACGGCAGTGAAGTTACGGCACAAGTGCTTCCGCTAGGTTACGCAATTGGCAAATACCTTCCACAAGACGAAGAAGGCTTGCGTGCTCGTTTAGATAAGTACTTCCCAGTGCTAGAAAAGCCATCGGTAACGAAAGACATTTTGCTGCCGAATGGCCATGACCAAATGCCGATTCAAAAAGACATCTTTGAAGTAATGGACAAACTTCGCGAAATCTACCCAGATCGTGAATTCTCAATGAGTCGTTACGAAGAAGTGTTCGAGAAAGTAGAAGCGGCGCGCGACCAACTCGACACAATTAAAGGCGAGTTCAACGACGGTAAATACATGCGTGTTCACCGTACGATCTCTTCTACGCGTATGGATATCAAACTGATCCACGCAGAAATCGAAAACAAGATTGTAAACATCTTAGAACCACTAGCGTCTATCGCTTGGACATTAGGCTTTGAATACCACCATGGTTTGATTGAGAAAATGTGGAAAGAGAGCATGAAGAACCACGCTCATGACTCGATTGGCTGCTGTTGTTCTGACAAGGTTCACGCTGAGATCCTAAACCGTTACATCCTTGCGGACGATATGGCGACCAACCTGATTCATTTCTACAAGCGTAAGATTGTTGACCACATGCCAGATCGCGAAGGTTGCGACAAGTTGGCGATGTTTAACCTTTCTCCATATGAGCGTGAAGAAGTGGTTAACACGACTATCACTATCCGTGCTCAAGAGTTCTCTATTTTTGATGAAAACGAAAACCCTGTTGAATACTTCATCCAAGATAAACGCCAAATTGACCCAGGTAAAGTAGACCGTCAAATCGTTCACTACGGTAACTACGACCCGTTCATGGAGTTTGATATTCAGATCAAACGTACTGTGCCAGCGATGGGCTTCACCACGTTACACATCCAAGGTAACGAGAAGGGCGCAGTAAAAGTTGCAGAACAAAAAGACTACTTGCTAGAGAACGAGTACTACCGAATCAATGTAAACGACAACGGTACTCTGACTATTTTCGATAAAGAGACAGAGCAAGTATTCGACCAAGTACTTCGTTTAGAAGACGGTTCTGATGACGGCGATGAGTACGATTACTCTCCATCTCGTCAAGAATGGTTGCTGTACTCAGATGAGTTCCCGGTAGAAACATCGATTGATCACCAAGGCTTTCAATCGGTAGCGAACATCGCTTTCCGCATGAACGTGCCTGCAAACCTTGCAGAGCGTGAAGAACGTACGGGTCAAAACGGATTCGTTGAAGCGCAATGCCAAGTGGTATTGAAGCAAGGTTCTCGCCGCATTGAAGTTCGTATGGAACTAGACAACC
>NZ_JBFRSN010000827.1:0-2997 GCF_041473595.1 Vibrio sp. 10N.222.46.A1 | reverse complement strand
ATTTACACTCTGTGCTAACTCTCAAATCGTCCAACGATAAATTATCAATGATAAAATCTTAAACTAGATGAATAAATAGTAATAAAGGAATCCAATGTTTATAAGATTTATTGCCAGTATGGAGGAGGAAAAGCGACTCCAGCATACTCATGGTATCATTACCCAAGCACAAATGATGCTTGTCGACGGATTGATCCTTTACGAGTACCATCAGGTGCATATTAAAGAAATCTTCACTCAACTTAATGAATCACTACCATGTCCACCGTTCCACTCAAAGTCATGGCCAGACAATGCTATCTCTTGGTTTTTAGACTCAAGCGTCAAACATATATCACTCATGTATGAGCTAAAATATATATTAGAAGAATATGATACAAAGGTGGCGACATTACATCATTCAGACGTCGGCACCATTTTATACAGAGATGACTTTCAAGTGGTGGCTAAGTCTAGCCTCTTATGAAAAACAAAATAATATATTAATAATAAAATGAAGCTTCTAAAAATATATACCCTCGCAAGTTAAAATGAGAACTGCAACCCAAGCTCATAGCTCACTTCCGCCTCATCACGCTCTGCATATTCTAAATTTGCAACTAAGCCAAACACTGAGCCGAATTGAAAGACGTTATTCCACTTAAACTCATCTCTTGCTAGATCTAAGAAATCATGCTGATAGGAAACTCCCATCAACCAATGATTAGCTATTTGTTTTCTAACCATCGCTTGACAGTATGTTCCACGCTCGGAATATGGTGAACTGTAATCACTATCAGCACGATAGTTTACTGCTCCACAGGATAAAGAGCTTGCCATTGCCCCTCCCAAACGCCCAATGAGTCCTCCGCCAGCTTGCCAACTATCTACCTCCGAACTAAATCGAGTGAGAAAGTCTGCTCTTCCTTCAACGAATACGTAGTCAAAAACTTGAGCACTGACATCTAAGTATAACCCTCCCATCGTCTTATTCTCTGTATTGTCATACTTATCGTTAAGGTAAGGTTTTAACGCTCCCGACTTAAAACTAGCTCCTTTATAACCAAATCCTATATGAGAAAAATTATCAACAATCTCACTTGATGCAAAGCTTGAACACGAAACTAACAACATCAGAGGAACAACTTTAGTTATCATAATACGATATCCTGTGGCACTTTTTTGAAATGAAAATTTATTCTGTACATTGCATATTGACAGCAACATACGGAAATAAACTGTAACAAATCAATATGTAACATCCGATAAATTTAAACGCAAACTATGCGTTGCGTTCACATTTCCATCGTTGTCTTAAAGCATGTTTAAATTCCAGTGCCAATCCTATCTAGGCTGTCATACCAATTCAAAACATGGCTAGTCAGCATTTCCCCTGTGAAAGCGTTACTCGTAGACAGCAGCCACTTCAACGTCCCATAGACGATATAGTCTGAATACATGGGCGCATCGCCCGATAAGTATCGTGTCTTAGCTAAATAAGATTCCAGTACTCTCATTTTTTTGAGTAAGTCGGCCTTTGCTAACTCTTGGTTGTTGCTTTGTACATTTTCTAAGCTGTCCTGAAAGTGTTTCTCTCTAGAGGAACGAAAGTAATCTTTATCGCGATCTTTAAGCTTGCAGTAAATGTCGAAGATGGCAATTTTGGCGATGTCCGAATGTAATGATGCTGTCCACTCATGGAAAAAAAGTGCCATTAAACGCCCTTTTTCACCGCCAAATAATGAAGGTGATTCAGGGTAGTGGGCCTCAAGATAATCAGCGATGTTAAACGAATCAGAGAGCACCGTTTCACCATCTTTGATGGCGGGGAGTGTAGAAAACTGCGCCTTAAACTGAGCCTGAATGTCGACAAAAGAAAGCTCAGTGGTATCAAACGCTATATTTTTGTGTATCAAGCACATTTTCGTACGCCAACAATAAGGACTGAATTTTAAGCCATCGTCCCCACACAGTTCGTAAAAAGTGATCATAGGTGTCTTACTCCGAGAGTTGCTAAATAGGTGTATTGGTTGTGCTGGGCACAGTATGTTCAATCTTGGTCGCGGTTCTCAGTCGAGATTAAGTGGGTTCTTTAACTGCTAGAATACCTGCGGCTCCCAGCAGTAAAGCACCACTTCCTCTGGTCACAGCGGTAAGAGATAGTCGGCTCGCATCAACAATCCGTCTGGCCGAAAACGCATAAAACATCACTAAACTGAAATCAAGCAACGCCATGGTTGGGCACATCACTAAGAGTTGAGGGAATACGGGTAAGTCGGGGTTGATGAATTGCGGGAAAAAAGCCGAGAAGAATAGGATGGCTTTGGGATTGCCAGCCGCGACTAAAAAGCCAGAGTAAAACAACTTTTTGTTTGAGGCCTGTAAATCTGAGTTGTTGAGGTTTAAGTGCTCAACTTGTGCTGGTTTAGCGAGGAGTATTTTTAGCCCCATGTAAACCAAGGTGATCACACCAAAGACTTTGATGACAGTAAATGCCACTACCGAATTGGCAAGGATGACACCTAAACCCAAGGCGACTAACACCATTTGAATAAAGTTAGCTGAGATGTCCCCAAGGGCGGTATATAGCACGCGTTTGTGCCCATATCTGAGAGCATGTGCAATACCTAAAAATATGCTAGGCCCTGGTGTCGCGGTAAGAATGAGCGATGCCGCGACAAAGCCGAGCCAAAGGTGAAAGTCCATTTTTATCCTTAATTATCCGTTAAACACTGCAAATCATATCGCTACAGATACACTACCATACCAGCGATTACTCCAACCACATATTGACCAGAGACATTACGCCCATATTGTTCGTTTCTGTGCCATACAAGTTGTCCGCTCGAGTCACGGTGAAATGATTGCGCCATAGAGGGCAATAATAATAGTTCTGGATAAGCCAATCCTCCGCTCGATACAGTTTGTGCAAAAACTCTTGACTGTTGTTACTTTCCTGCATAAACATATCAATAAATGTCAATAGGCTTTGTTTTCCACGTTCAGGCAAGCAGAGAC
>NZ_JBFRSN010000826.1:0-980 GCF_041473595.1 Vibrio sp. 10N.222.46.A1 | reverse complement strand
AGTGGTACACCTGTTGATATAGAGACCAGTTGAACCTGTGTCGGAGCATTGCTGTCTTTACTCCATTGATGAAGTTCGCAAACTGAATCGACAGTCACTGCAGAACCGATCACAACGCCGCCCGGTTTTATTGCTGACCAACAGAAATCTAAAATGGTGTGCATGTTGCCGCGGCTTCCACCAATAAAAATACTGTCTGGCTGAGGCAAGGTGTCGGGCTGTATTGGGGCTTTATCTCGAATCAGTTGCACGTTGTCGGTACCGTGCGCTCTAAAGTTAGCCTCGACCGACTCATAACATTCTTGGTTTGATTCAATGGTGAAGACTTGTCCTTGATAGCACTGTTTAGCGGCTTCTATCGCAATAGAACCTGAGCCTGTGCCTATATCCCACACCACAGATCTTGGCTGAATACGCATACTTGCTAACGCTAAGTGACGAACGGGCTGTTTGGTAATTAAGCCGCGCTTAGGCATGCGCTTCATGAAGTCATCATCGTTGGCGTATTGGCCCAATTCACCCCACGCATGAGGTAGCGTTCGGTGCAGTACCATTACATTGAGCGTAGAGAAGTCGTCGGAACTTTTTAGTGCGAGGTCTTCGAGAGTCCACTGGCTTATCTTTTCGTCGGTGCCACCTAAGTTCTCACATACCCAAGCCGTCCAACCTTGTTGATTAAAGTCGACTAAGTGTTTCGCAATACGAGCTGGGTTGTTTTGAACATCGGTTAGCAAGCAGTAGCTAGTTCCCCATTGCATTTGGCTTGCGATACCTTTAATGCCATCGTAATGCTGCTTTCTTCCATGTAGTGAAATTGCTTTGGTTTCTTGCCATGCAATGCCGACTCGGCTGCAAGCGAGTTGCATTGAACAAGGGGAGGGAATAAAGCGTACTTCATCATTAGGCAGTTTTTTTAATAACGATTCGCCGATGCCAAAGAACAATGGGTCGCCAGAAGCTAATACGACGACGCCGCCTTC
>NZ_JBFRSN010000825.1:0-1671 GCF_041473595.1 Vibrio sp. 10N.222.46.A1 | reverse complement strand
TCCTAGGACCTAACGGCGGCAATGTCGGTATCGGCTTTGCCATTCCATCCAATATGATGACAAACCTGACTGAACAGATTCTCGATTTCGGTGAAGTAAAACGTGGCATGCTTGGTGTCCAAGGTGGAGAGGTCACCTCGGAATTGGCTGAAGCGCTTGGTTATGAGTCCAGCAAAGGTGCTTTTGTTAGCCAAATTGTACCCGACAGTGCTGCAGACAAAGCCGGATTGAAAGCGGGCGATGTCATTATCTCCATTAACGGTAAGCGTATTGATACTTTTAGTGAGTTAAGAGCCAAAGTAGCCACCCTAGGTGCAGGTAAACAGATCGAGTTAGGCGTGGTTCGTGACGGTAAGAATAAGACCTTTGACGTCACGCTGGGTGAATCCACAAATAGTAAGACACAAGCTGAAAAGCTCCATGAAGGACTTGCCGGTGCAGAGCTCACCAACACAACCGACAGCGATTCAGCGACAGGCGTCAAGGTATCAAGTGTCGCTCAAGGTTCGCCAGCAGAAGCTTATCAGCTTCTTAAAGATGACATCATCATCGGGGTAAACCGACAACCAGTTAAGAACCTTGCTGAATTTAGAAAGATTCTTGAAAAACAACCTGGCGTATTGGCACTTAATATCCAGCGAGACGATAGGACTATCTATCTAGTTATTCGATAGCCATACGTCAGCGTAATTACAGGGGGGCTCAGTAAGTTTGCTTTAAACTTACTCAGTCTCCCTTTTCTTTAGATCAATCAAAATGCTATGCTTCACTGATAATCAAGTCAGTCATCCATTGACGGATGCTTCATACCTTACTTGTTGAAGAGGGAAACATGCTGTCCTTTCTATTTCGTTCTATTTCCCTTGGACTCGTTTCAGCGGCGCTTATTCTTCTCGCATTCCCGAGTTTAAGGCCGGCGATTGTTGCAGACGTCACGAACCCTCAAGTCGATAATATTGGCCCTCTTCAGATCTCATTTAACCAAGCGGTGCGACGAGCTGCACCCGCTGTGGTCAATATTTATAGTCGTAAATACGCAGAAAGCGATCGCAACAAGCTACTAACTCAAGGATTAGGTTCAGGGGTGATTGTTAGTGAGAAAGGCTACATCATTACCAACTTCCATGTTGTTGCTCAAGCTGACCAAATAGTCGTGGCACTTCAAGACGGACGAGTAGCGGCCGCACAACTTGTCGGCTCAGACAAACGCACCGATATTGCGATACTCCGAGTCAGCGGTGACAACTTACCTGTTATTCCACTGAACCCGAATTACAAAGCAAATGTCGGCGACGTGGTGCTGGCTATCGGTAACCCATACAACCTAGGGCAAACGACAACCTTTGGCATTATCTCTGCAACAGGTCGTTCTTCGATCAGTGCAGATGGTCACCAAGCCTTTATCCAGACTGATGCTGCAATCAATGAAGGTAACTCAGGTGGTGCACTGGTTAACTCACAAGGTGAGCTCGTCGGTATCAACACGGCTTCTTTCCAACAAGCTACCGACATGGAAACCTACGGGATCTCATTTGCAATCCCCTACTCACTTGCTAATAAAATCATGGAGAAGATCATCGCCGATGGTCGTGTCATTCGTGGTTATATTGGTATCGACGGACAAGACATCAATTCGGTGACATCACGCTTGCTCGGTACTAAGAACATCGG
>NZ_JBFRSN010000824.1:0-1333 GCF_041473595.1 Vibrio sp. 10N.222.46.A1 | reverse complement strand
TATATTAATTATGTCTAATAACAATAGCGCCAACATTAAAAACCCATTTATTTTCTTTAAAATCAGCACCTTAATTTGGTGCGTATTATATTTGTTATGTTAAATTGCAAGATTGAGAGGCCCATCACAAAAGCAAATAAGTTTAATAATTCTGGGTCACTTTTGAACGATTAGAGGGTTCAGCGATATTTCAGTTTGAACTCGGTCGTTTCGGTTTTTCTTAATTGAAAAGGATTTTGTATGAATTTGAAATCAGAATGTAGGGTTGATAACAAGGAAGTCGGTATCGCTTTTAGTCTTTCAGCAAACGCGAATAAAACGTTAACGCTATCGGCGAAAAGAGCAGAACGGGCCAAAAAGCGCGAAGGGAAACTTCGATTAGAAGATCATCTCAAACGTTTTCCCAATTGGTCGCTGTAACGAATGATATTGCCGTCTGAGATCTTATTTCAGATGGCCTCGAAGGTGGGCTGCCTTCACGATTGCAAAAAGCGCCGCAGAGGGGCGCAGGCCTGCGTAATATGCCTAACAAATTCAGGAGCCCTCTCTGGGGCGAAGTCCAAGGCTGTTTTTCTACTCAATTAAGCACGCTGGTTGAGTGGTGAAATAGAGTTACTTGGGAATACCAGACACCACACCCTTTGGATGTGCGCATTCTACTACAAGAATGCTCAAGCCAGTTTGTAGCACGGCTCTTGAAAGAGAGCCCATTGTTTTGCTTTTTTAAAAGAACAAAACAATGTCCTAAAAAGGAGTGTGAACGATGCAGATTATCTACGGACATTGTCGTACAGATGAGGCGGCGAATGTATTAGGCCACTTTGTTGAACAAGGGGATTTTGTCAGCGTCAAAGAACTGGGAACGGTCGGGCGTGAACACATGGCGTTTGCCGCCTTACTGTCTTTTACTGGACACCTTTCATTCCCTTTCTATTGGAAGGGTGTTCATTTTGTTGCGGTTCAAAAACAAGTTCAATCAGTTAACCGTCTCACTCTCCCAGCTTCAAAGAATGCTTGTAAAAAACGTTATCGGAAGCTTAAGAACACCATCATTAGCGCTCAAAATTGGAAGCAACATGTGAGTCGTAATCGCGGTTTGAAGTACGCGAAATCTTCTCTGTTTTCTTTATGATGCGTGCCTATACCTGTCGATTTTAACCTTTCTCCCCACGCGCCGTTTAATTTGCACGTTGCACGGTCTGCCTAGGACAACCTAACCCTTCTTCCCAGCTTCTCAGGCAAGGAGGTCTTTTACTCCATCATGACCAAACACTTGATAAATTTATCACTCAATAAGGATATTTATTATGAAAAAACGCACCCAGCGCACCCT
>NZ_JBFRSN010000823.1:0-1773 GCF_041473595.1 Vibrio sp. 10N.222.46.A1 | reverse complement strand
AATCAAAAACTTCCCTTTAGTTCTCTACTATTCAATAGCCGAGAAATAGTTGAACAACATATTCGTGCGTAACTGTGATTTAAGATCAGTCTGTTGTGGATTAGAAAATTTAGCTACATTGTTGGATCTCTAGGCATGAGGAAAAGTAAGGCAAGTTGCAGGGTTTAAAACTGAGTTCAATCCCTCTCTGGCTCACTTTTGGGCATAAATGATCTACAGCTTCCCCTAAATTAACAATTCAGAGATAACTATAGGTATGGAAAGTTACTTAACGTAGCGTCCAGTATTGATGGTGCCGATCACTGACAAGTATACGGACCTTCATGACAATATGCTTTTTCACATATTTTAAATCATGCTCTCTAATGCCTATCAATAAAAAAGCCCAAACAAAGGATTGGGCTCAATTGAATAATCATGAAACCATTGTCATGGTGGTTATATTCCGATTAATTTCCCCAGATTTGGCTTACAAACTCTGGATGGTCAATAAACGGATTACGATTCCCTTGGAAATCATGTACCGCCTTATTTCGGTCGATTTCTTTTTGGCTTACTGGATCTTCAGAATGCCAACGCTTTAGCATAGTAAGTAGCCAAGGTTCAAAAACGGTTGTATTGGTTCCATCCAGAACGGCATCAGAGCTTGTAGAGTTTCCTTCCCAATTAGCGATTTCATTTTCATAGCGTGTTGCCATGTAGAAATATGCTCTTGCGAAATCACCTTTAAACTCATCAATTGGCTCAAACACCGTACCGACATAACCAAGAGAGTTCGCTGCACTGCCTAACTTAGAACCATTGCTTGATGTGTATGTCGCGCTACTCACCTCACCAAATGGCCAATTACTACGTTTCGAGTTAACGTAACCGTCAGTGGCAAATAAATGGTGACCGTCAGAGTTCATTGGCTCGACTTTCCCACCAAACCAGCTTTTCGGGAATGAGTGCTCACGGTTGTAGCAATCACCTTCTTTGCTGTATTGACCACATTGATCGGCCACCTTAGTAAATTGGATTGAATCTGAGCCTGAAGGTTTCTCCGAATACATATCGAGAATCGACCCATCAGTGTCATAGTATGCGTCTAGGTCAGCCTCAGACACTAACGTCCAAATAGCGGTGTAACCCTGACTACTATGATTATCAATAATTTGATACAAGGCCGTTTTTAACGCAAAGCCCACTTTGCCTTCAGCGTCTTTGTAATACTCACCTAACACTGGTGGTTCAGTTGGTGGTGTAGTTGAGCCACCAATCGTAAATTCTGTACTCTGACTTGCTTGGAAATCACCACCAGATGCCACAACGGTTCCGTTTACCGACAAACTGTATGAACCATTCCCCACACTGCAACACATCCCATCTCCATAAGAGTCTGAGACTTCTAGGGTGTAGCTACCATCTGCTAAACACATTTCCACTTCATTGTTGGTGTTACTTTGATAGTCTGAACCAGAATAAAGAGTTTGAGAAACTGAGTTTTTGAGAGACCAACTGGTTTCAGAGCCATAGTTATCCGTCACTAGCGTGAGTGCGGCACTTGTGTCATTGCAGCTTTGTGTTGGTGGAGTCTCCGTAGGCTGAAAGTTATCTAAATACACCACTTCCGCACCATCAAAACCTGCATCATCATAAAATCGTATGCCCACAACGATATCTTTAGTGCTCGTAGCGCTGTACGAGTGAGTCAATGCTTGCCACTGATTCGTTAAACCATTATTCGAGTAGCCTAAATAGCCATCAACAAAAAGGCGAGCTTTCACGTTGCCT
>NZ_JBFRSN010000822.1:0-2193 GCF_041473595.1 Vibrio sp. 10N.222.46.A1 | reverse complement strand
GGGTTGGTCGCTTCACCTGTTCCGCCCATCTCTTTAGGGTAGCTCAACGCTACTGAAAGCAGATTGTCATCAGTAGAAACTTGGCCGTTACGACCCGCAGTAGCAGTCGCAGAAGTTGTGTAGAGTGTTGTCATTGTTTTAGTCCTTAATTATAATTTTTCGCAATTAGATTGTGCGCAACTTAATTTTAAAGCTAGCTTAATTGATAAAATTCGAGCGCGCAAGTATATTGTGCACAATTTAATTTATTGGTGAGGTGATCATGAGCGACCAAGATGACTATCTAAAGCTGGATAATCAGGTGTGTTTTGCGCTGTATAGTGCATCGAATGCAATGAGTAGGGCGTATCAACCTTTACTGAAAGCGCTTGACCTTACTTACTTGCAGTACATTGTGATGATGGTGCTGTGGGAAGAAAAAGAGATAAATGTCAAAGCCCTAGGCGCAAAAACGCATTTGGATTCAGGTACGTTGACGCCACTACTCAAGCGTTTGGAAACGAAAGGTTACGTGCTTAGAACTCGCAGTGCTGAAGATGAACGAGTTCGAGTTATTACACTGACGCCTGCAGGGGTAGAGCTCAAAGAGCAAGCGCAGACCGTTCCGGTTGAAATGCTGTGTCTTTCTAAGATGAATGAAGATGAGCTTAAATCGCTAAAAGCGCAGTGTGAGCAGTTGCTCGGCAATTTGACCAAGTAAGCACTTTTAGTTTTTGGCCATGGTAATCAGAAAATAAGAAAGCCCGTTAGTCCGGCTGTTAATAATCGGACTAACGGGCTTTTTGTATCTGCTGCCTTCTAAATGGCAACAGATAGTCTATTCAATTGGGATTTACCCCATAAACCAAGAGATAAAAATCAACGCACCAAAACCGAATGTTGCCATCAGTGCCGTATCGCCACCGCCTGCTGTATAGCTGCCTTCGGTTTGTAGGTGAGGGAAGTCAGGCCTACGAACCTTAACCACCATTGCGAGTGGTCCCCAGATAGCTAGGAACACCAACACCATGCCTGCATAGTCCAACATGCTCACGAACTGGCTTGCGAACAGCTCTGCTAATACCAAAGGCAATACAAAGGTCAGAGCATAAGCTAATGCTTTGTTGTTGGTGACTGCGTCTTTGTTTTGGTCATACAGCGCCATCGACACACCAAGGAAAGAGGTTACCAATGCCAGTACTGAGAACAGCGCAATAACTACCTTCAACCAAGAAGATTGACCGCTAAACTCTGAGATCAGTTCTGAAATGTTATGGAACTGACTGATAGCGTCTGTACCAAGGTTACCGATAATCGCGAACAACCAAGTTAGGTAGCAGATTAGTGGAATCACCGAGCCCAGCAGAATCATATTGCGGATCTGCTTTTGAGTCGCTTCTCGGTTGTAAATAACCAGTGACGGGATCACCACCATAGAGGCAAAGCTAGTAAAGATAACCGCGCTGTATTGCACCACGTCATTGGCCGTGTATTGGCTAGTTTGAGTTAGGTAATCTAGACGGATATTACTAAACAGAGAGGCAATAACAATGAAGAGCATCACCACCATCATGATGAATAGACCACGGTTTAATTTATCGATATAAGACTTACCCGCGACTACAATCACCCCCATCAATAGGCTGAAAACGGTATAAGCAGCGGATGCAGAGATGTCTACGCCGACGTCGAGCAGTAGCTTATGAATGATGTCGCCAACACCCAAGATATAGGCGATCAGCATGCAAACCAGTAGCAGGTAAAAGAGTGCATTGATAAAGTGTTTACCTTTGCTGCCCAGAGTTAGGTAAGCAACACTGCTCATGCCACTGTTGTCTTTCGTTTTGGTACACGCTTCTGCCAGTAGGAGTGCAGAGTAAGTGGTGCCGATAAAGATAAGTAGCATCAGCACTGAGCTGATCATGAAGCCAAACTGGGCCAACACCATGGGAATAGCAAGCATGCCAGCCCCTAATGCAGTTCCCGAAAGGATTAGGGAACTGCCGAATAATTTCATATTCAAAAAAACAACCTCTAGCGATCCAATTAATTTTTGTTTGGATTGTAAATGATTGTTTCCAAGACTAACAAAATACTCAGTAAAGTTAGGGGTTAAATTCTAATTATTTTTGAATTTTTCTAAAAAACTTACAAAGGTATTTCGGAGTATTATCTGTGATCGTTTGACGCATTTTCTTGGTGATTGTATTTGTT
>NZ_JBFRSN010000821.1:1565-7201 GCF_041473595.1 Vibrio sp. 10N.222.46.A1 | reverse complement strand
AGCCAAAGGCATGATACAAACCAATTTAATATGCAATCAGTTTATTTAAGAAAAATAAATGGTACAAAAAATAGCCGAACGCATTTATTCTCCTGCATTCGGCTATGACTTATTTAATCAGATGAGAGCTTAAACCCGGTAGCAAGCCTATTTAGTCAAATCGGCTTTGATCTGATCAACTTGATTCGCCAAAGAAGTATCTTGGAAATATTCACTGTGTGTTTTTCCTAAGTACAATTTCTTATTTGCTACTCGTTGATCCAACTTGTCTTTAACAATAGTGCCTTGTGCCAACTTATTGTTTAACTCAAGCGCAATTGCGGAGCTGTCTGAGACTATACTTCCTTTTGTATCGTAGTAACGAACTTGGCTGATATTCGCATCAAATGGGTCACAGTAAGCCGCTCCCAAATCACCATTTTCAATAATGCTGCTGTATTGTGCTTCGCTAATAGGCGTCTCTTTGTTTAGTACGAACTGGCTCCCTCGTACACACCAATTAATTCTTGTTCCAACACCAGGGAAGTATGCCGAAATCAAGTTAACTGCATAGTATGTATCTGGGGCTGACTGGTTTAATTTTGCATATCTATCAATCACCTTACCGCCAACAACTTGGAACTCAACTTCGCCATTGTCATAAGACTCAAAGAAATAGCTATTTCTAAACATCTTGCTGAAATTGACGTTATCAACAAAGCGCCCATTGTCGGATGTGAAGCTTTTCAGTTGCTGCTTGTGTTGAATGCTACCTGTTGTAATGTTGGTCACTAAACCAACCACTGTGTTTTTCGCAGCGTCGCTTTGCCAAGCCGTATAGTTACTTATATCTTGTTGAGGTGTGTTTGTCGTAGCATCGGCATCTACACTGTACTTGTAGCTAAGCTCGGTAATGTCTTGGCCTACTTTATTGACCTTGGCATATGACTTGTAACGACGCGCTTCACAATCTTGAAAATTTGCATCGTAGTAGAAATAACTGATCCAATCTTTAGCTTCGATAGCTTCGGTGGTGTGGGCAGAGTAATCGACAATTCCGTTTGCGCCATAAACACCATAAAAACCTTTGAGATCTTTTTGCTGCTTAGATGAAAGCTCTTCATTAAATTCATCGTCCCAACCAATACTATAAATATTAAATAGGTTTAGAGACTTGATACACTCTTTGATATCAGTACTACCTATAGCATTAGCTGTATACATGACGGGACTACTATAAGAGTTTTTTGCAACGTCATCTTTTGGATCTGCAACACTTCCTGATGCCGGGGTTATGGACATTTGAGGAACTACGGTTTTAGTCTTTTTAGGTGGTGGCGCAGCGCTATCGCTACCACCACCGCATGCAGAAAGTGTTACAGCTAATACTGATATCGTTGGGATAATAAATTTCAAATTTTTCCTCGGCATTTTGAGCAAGTGATTATATAAATGATCACTCAAATACGATCAAAAAACTAAATGCTTATATAACCAAATTCAAACCATTGACGAAACAGACGTGTACGTCCGCTATCAACACCGAATTTAATCTTTTAATAACAAAAACTTAAATATAAAAAGGGAAACATCAATTATTAATACATCGGATGAAAGAAACCAATCACAACAAACGGTTCTTATACTGTTCTGGCGTCTGGTTCGCGTAACGTTTGAACATTGTGATAAATGGGCTGGCTTGGTTATAGCCCAATGTAAGAGCCACCTCTTTGACCGATTGGCCGTTTCTTAACAAGTCCATCGAGTACAGATAGCGCACTCGCAGTCGCCACTCGGTAAAGCTCATTCCAAGCTCCGTCTGGCAGTGGCGAGAAAGGGTTCTTTCCGTAGTGTGGACACGTTCAGCCCAATCTTTCAGCGTCACTTCATCGGTTGGGTTCTCTTCAACAGAAGCTAATATAGGCGCTAGATACTTATTGTCAGTTGAAGGCAAGAAGTGGTGTTCAACCTCACGCTGCGCAAGTTGGTCAAGCAGTACCTGAACGAGCCTTTGATCTTGCTCTGTTTCCGCAACATTGATTCCACGCTCGCGAAAGTCATCGATAATAGAAGACACAATCGGCGTGATCTTTATAAGGCTGGTTTTATCTGGCAGATGTTGCGTGAGTTCTGGGGCAATATTTAGCGAGCAGTAGTCCAAAGGCTTACGGTTATAACTGCAATGCATCACCCCGGCTGGTACCCAAATCGCTAAATGTGGCGGCGCTAGAAATCGGGTGCTTTCCGCTTCCATCTCTAATATACCGCCACTGATCAATTGAACCTGTCCCCATGAGTGGCTATGAACTCGGGTTTCAGTGTTCGAAAGAAACGCTTCAAAATTCATAAATACGTTGGATGGTGCCTTATCAATTGATAAGGATGGGTGAAGGTTTCTGGAGTGTTTTTTCAAACTTGTCTTCCTATCGCGCCTGATGTCTTTCTAAAGATACTTGTAAGTATAACGACCTGTCAAACTAGCCACATCAACTCATTTGCGACGGAACTCACATGCATTATCTCTTACCATTTTTTACAGTCTGTATCTGGGGCGCCAATGCAATCGTCAACAAGCTTGCTGCAAGCACTATAGAACCTAGTGCGATGAGTTTTTACCGTTGGTTTTTTGCGATGTTAATTCTCACGCCTTTCTGTATTCGC
Organism: Vibrio sp. 10N.222.46.A1; assembly: GCF_041473595.1. Lineage (NCBI taxonomy): Bacteria > Pseudomonadati > Pseudomonadota > Gammaproteobacteria > Vibrionales > Vibrionaceae > Vibrio > Vibrio sp. 10N.222.46.A1. The sequence goes on along the minus strand of NZ_JBFRSN010000821.1, from coordinate 4,561 downwards.
CCAGTAATGAAACAGTGGGCTGTCATTAAACCAAACCTATCAAAATTAGCGTTCCTCGGCTTTTTGGGCATGGTGTTGAACCAATCTCTAGGTTATTACGCGGGCTTAACCACAACCGCTTCTAACATGGCACTGATCACTTCTTTGGTTCCATTGATCAGTGTGTTTTTAAGCGTCCCTCTGTTGCACAAGTCGATTTCTAGTTTGAGTATTGTTGGCGGTGTGTTGTCACTGTCAGGCTTAGCTCTGATGTTAGGTAAAGGCGACCCGTTATTCTTCATGCATCAAGAATTGACTCAAGGCGATGGCTATATGTTAATTGCGGCCTTTGTTTATGCTTCTTACTGTGTGTTATTGAAACGCTGGAAAATGCCAATCAGTAGCTGGGTGGTGATTTACATTCAGGGTCTATTTGCTGTCGCGATGCTTACGCCACTTTGGCTTACCAGCGAACAGCTTTTACCACCGCAACAAGCGATACCATTGATAGCTTACGCCGCGGTGGCCGCTTCAATTTTAGCGCCTTGGATGTGGGTGAAAGCGATTGATACCATTGGCGCGGATTCAAGCGCGATGTTTATGAATTTGATGCCAGTTATCGCGATCGTATTGGCTTCCACCTGGCTGGGTGAAAAGATTAACCAGTTCCACATTATTGGTGGTGCAATGGTGATTTCAGGCGTCATCCTCACGCAAATCAAAAGAAAACCAAGGCTTGAGGCTCCCCAACCTCAGCAAAACTAACCCCACTTAACCTGCGACAATGCCCCATTCCATTTTCCACTCAGTACCTGCCTCGTTAGCAGGTACTGTTGTTTATTGTCGATTTCTCGATTCATGCTCTCTGATTTTATTTTTCGTTCATGAAGCTTTTAAGTACGCTTAATAATGGTGTTACTATTGCAATATCTCAGCAACTTCCATTTAATGCACTAAGTACGGTTTAAGTGTTCAAAGCGTTAGAATAACTCTCCAGAAAGCAGGTAACTGTTGATCTAATCGCTCTCCTATGGTCACACGACTCATGTAACCCAGATCATTATGAGCCATTGAGAAAAGTTATAGCAACAAAAGAACCGTCTAGTTACTTTGGTTTATACAAAAGTGAATACTTTAAAATTGATGCCAATTTAGTTTTAACACCTTAATTTCCCGATAAATACAGATTATTACTGCAAAATGCATTAAAAGAGTTTTCTGGCAATAATACGAAAGGAAATATCCACGCGAAGGTTCTATACTTTTCGAACAGAAAGTGAGCTTATAAGAAAACAATCAAAACTATCGTTTTGGGATTAATTAAGATACCATCACTTTAACTAAACCAGATAAGCGACGGTTAGTTGGCTAACTCAAAAAGGTACCGATATGAGTACCACACGGCTTAGAAACACCTAGCATTCCGCTAGGTGTTTTTTTTTGCAATCGACCCTTCGGCCAACTTGCTCGATAGAGTACTCCTCTGTTGGAGCGTCACGTACACCTCCTTTAAACATCAATAGTCATCAGCTCGCCATCTGTTTGAAAAAATAGTCTTGTTAGTGAGATTATCCGCTTTAATTTATGTCATCTTAAGTATATTGTTATTAGCAAGTAACGAGCATGTTATTCAGAACGATAATAATGAAGGAAGATAGATGAGCAGTCACAATAGCCGACAAGATGGTAAACGAGACGTTACTCTGCGTTTTTTAGCTGAACCCGGGGATGTGAACTTTGGTGGTAAAGTTCATGGTGGTGCAGTAATGAAATGGGTCGATTTAGCGGCTTATGCTTGTTCTGCTGGATGGAGTGGTAAGTACTGTATTACCGCTTACGCTGGTGGTATTCGATTCGTTGCTCCTATCCATGTCGGAAACCTTGTTGAAGTAAGTGCGAAGGTCATTTATACGGGTTCATCTTCTATGCACATCGCTATCGACGTTCAAGCTAGTGACCCTAAAGAACTCAACAACCGCCTAACGACTCACTGTATCGTTATTATGGTCGCTGTTGATGAGAATGGTAACCCGACTAAGGTGCCAGAATGGGTGCCAGAAACGCCAGAAGACATTGAATTAAGAGATTCGGCTATTCGCCTAATGAACATGCGAAAGCAGATAGGTGAAGAGATGGAAGCGCACGTGAAGTATCTTAAATAGGCGCCACTAGCAGATCTAACCTACAAAACCTTATTACGATGCCAGGCAGTACTTGCTTGGCATTTTCAACTCCTTCTCTATACCCAAGTAAATCCGTTACACACCTAATGCTGACTATAAAGCGTGATACCCAGTCAAAAGTTAAAATGATCCGATACTTGTTCACGGATTTATTTTGACTGTAATAAAGTCGTCATTTTGCTCTGTTTAAATACCGCCAATCATAATGGATGTATTTAAATTTCTTGGAGCCACTTTTGAGCACGACATTTCCCACCCTTTGCGAATCTACACTGACGAACTTGAAAGCAGTTGAGTATCAATGGGTTAGAAGTTTGTACGTCGAAGGCTACGACACGAATGAAATTAACCACTATATCCAAGCTTGTTTTGGCGGTGATCAGACGTTTGCGGATCTGTTTCGTCGCGTAGCTCTTTATCAAGACAGCATCTATGTTTTACTTCAGCATTTAGGTTGCGCACCTTCTAGCAAAGAGTTTTAGTCTCACATCACCTCTTCCTTTTCTTCTTCCATCTTGGAAATATTTACCACCAAATCAATAACTACCGAGAACACCCACCACAAAACATTAACACGAGCCTGCCTTTATAGGCACTTTCTGTGTAATCGACCGATCCGTTGCATCCAAATTATTGAAGTATCACGCATGGAAATATTACTCATATATCAATAGAGCTGCGGCCCCCTATACTGAGTGTCTGATTTGTGAGACTCGTTGATGTCTTCAATTAGAGAGATGAAACCGGAAAAATTCAGGAAAGAGGTACTTCAGTATTTAATGACTGAAAGAAACCAAAAAGACTGAGATAGAGACTGAGATAGAGATAGAGATA
>NZ_JBFRSN010000821.1:0-791 GCF_041473595.1 Vibrio sp. 10N.222.46.A1 | reverse complement strand
GAGATAGAGATAGAGATAAAAGTAGCGGGCATAAAAAAACCCAAGTAAGTACCTGGGTTAGAGTTACAAAAACCACTAATCATTAATAGCGTAAGGAACCTGATTAGTAGCCAGCTATGCGTAACCTGAGGGTTATTTTTATTACTGATCGGCGGCCAAACCAAATGATGTAATAAAAATGCCAATATAGAGCGACCTAACGGTCGCTCTTTTGTCTTTCTTATAAGGACAGCTTATCCTTTTACACCACCCGACGTCAAACCGCCAACTAACCAACGCTGAGCCAGTAAGAACACGATAGTAATCGGAAGTGCGGAAAGTACCGCTGCTGCCGCAAAGTCGCCCCATAAGTAGTTCTGAGGATATAGGTACTGCTGCATACCTACCGCTAGCGTGTAAGAGTTCACGTCCGATAATAGGATGGAAGCAACTGGTACCTCACCAACAACACCAATGAAAGATAAAATGAATACAACCGCTAGGATGGGTACTGACAGTGGTAATAGAACCAATCTGAACGCTTGCCAAGGTGTTGCGCCATCTAATGCTGCAGCTTCTTCCAAAGAGTTATCAATCGTCTCAAAGTAGCCCTTAATCGTCCAAACGTGTAATGCAATACCGCCCAAGTACGAGAAGATCAGACCGCCATGCGTATTCAAGCCTAAGAATGGGATGTATTGCCCTAATTTGTCGAACAGTGCGTAGATAGCCACTAGAGCCAATACCGCAGGGAACATTTGAAAAATCATCATCGCTTTCAGGATAGTTTCTTTACCTTTAAAGCGCATACT
>NZ_JBFRSN010000820.1:0-2908 GCF_041473595.1 Vibrio sp. 10N.222.46.A1 | reverse complement strand
TATTCATCTATTCATCTAGTTCAGCTGGATAACCGGACGGTACAACAAATCAAATCCAGTGTGCAATTTTATCGAACAGTCGGGTTTTATCTGCTGGCTTCACAATAAAATCTGACATGCCTGACGATTCCATTTTTTCCAATGTCACTGGGGAACTGTCGCCTGTGTGAGCAATAATCGGCACTGTAGAGTATTCTTTGGCAGCACTGCGGATTCGACGAGAAGCTTCAATACCATCCATAATTGGCATTTCGATATCCATCAGAATCAAATCAACATCCTCGGTATCCAAAGCATCTAACGCTTGTTGGCCATCTTCTTTCTGTACAACGTCAAAGCCCTGTTTTTCCAACAACATTGCGGTAAAACGGCGCAAAGATTCGTTGTCATCGACCACCATTATCGTACGTTTATTAGTCGCCTCTAGTGGTTTCACAGCAACCGATGGCAACACGTAATTAGAATCGAAAAGTAAGCGCTCGATGGTGGCTTTGGTATTCAGTAGCCAAACTTGTGTTTCCACCCAAATCGGTTCAAAAGCAACGTTACGAACACGCTTAATGGGGTGATGCTCATACAAATAGATGATTCTCGCTTCAGTGAACGATAGCAAAGATTCAATTCTATCGAGGTAATTGGCTCTTAAATCTAAGCTCTCCATATCAACGAAAATCAAGTCGAACTCAAATTGATATTCCTTATTTTTAAGTGCTGATACAACGTCTAATACGGTGAGGTCAAACCCCATAAAACGTGATGTCTCAGTAATTTTATCAGAGAGTACTTTCTGGTCACTCACAATCAACACTGTCTTTAGCTTAGTGAGCTCACTCTTAATTTCGTTCACAGAGTGAGAAGTCAAAGATGGAAAAGTCATCGTGAACTGCGTCCACTGTTCCACCTCAGACTTACACTTAATCTCTCCACCAAACGACCGCATTACCTTCTGACAAAATGGCAAACCTAAGCCGTAGTTACCTGATTGGCCGGTGGTGTAAAAATCCTGGAAGATACGTCGAATGACATCGTTTGAAATACCAGCTCCGTTATCGGTAACCATGATTTGATTGGTCACGTCATCACTACACATGGTGACATGAATATGAAAATCTTCGGGGCTGCGATGATGGAATGCGTTCTTGAACAAGTTATACATCACGTACTTCAACAAGGTATCACTACCCAAGAAGTCAAAGTTGCTTTGTACATCTAAAGAGATCGCTGATTTATCAGCTGAGCGCTTATAGTTAAAGCTATCTATCGCCCCTTCCACCACCGCTTGAGCTGAATGTTTCTTGAACGTAGAACGAGATACTCGGTTTTCATCAATTGAAGTCAATAGCAGATCAATCGTCTCGTTACCTGAGTGAATAATCTCCATCGCTTCATCACCCACTTCACGTAACTGTATAACTTCTTCATTACTCAAAGCGTATTGCCCTTGGTGGCCACCACTTTTCGGATTCGGCAATATGGACTGCATAACATCAATAGATGTCAGTAAACCACTTAGTGGGTTTCTCATCTCATGCGCGATACCGGCTCCAAAAGATTTCGCCAATGACACCTTATTCTCATGTTCCACCTGATTACGGAAGTAAAATAAGTTACCGAACAAATAGATAAATAAGAAGATTGGCACATGCGTCCAATCCATTGTGAGCTCTAAGTAGAAGCCTTGTGCCACCCATGCACACAAGGTAGCAATCCCTATCCCGGCGAAGGTTTGTGCAAACATCACTCGAGTGACGTGAACTAATAGAATATGGAGGAAAATAGCCGACATGAAAGACATAACCCATACGTTGGACCAGTTATTCATCAGCAGCATGTAAAAGAAAAAACACGGTAAGCAGAGGGTAATAGCGACTTGATAATAAGCCGGAAGGTACTTTCGCCAATCAAATGGAATACGATTACGAACAACAATCCCAAGGAACAATACCGAGCAAAACAGACGCACGGCTAAATTTTCATAGGGTTGCGGAAACAAGAATTCCCATACAATGTAGTAAGCAGGGAAACCGACAAAGCCCATCCAACCCACAAGGGTTAGGTTAGGTTCTGCGTACTGATAAACTTTACGAATCGCGTTCATACAAATACTTTATTTACTAAGCCCTAACGTTTACAAAGTCTAAAATTTGATGTTGGTTCTTATGTTTTCCGCTGAGTATATTACACATCACCTCAGAGCAGTGAGCTTTCAATCAAATATGTATCAACGCTTTTGATTTTATTATGACTTAGATGAATAAAGTCTCGGTTTCATACTTTAACTCAGACAACATCCCTAAGTGATTCAGATTTATACGCTCACGCCTACACCAATAACGCGCCTTAGCAAGTGCTGCGCCTCTTCGTTTGCATTATGTCACTGTAACGCGATGCATCTTTCTTGGAGTATCGCCGTAATCAATCACCGCGTAATGTTGCGTGACCCTATTGTCCCAAATAGCCATTGATCCCCTGTCCCATTTGAAGCGGACTTGAAACTCAGGGCGTCGTGCAATTTCAAACAGTTGGTTAAGTAAAATATCACTCTCTTGTCGGTCAAGTTCGTTGATATAACGGGTAAACTGCTCATTGATATAAAGTGTTTCTTTACCGGTTTCCGGATGGCTCTGAACAACAGGATGGATTACAGGTGGATTTTTCTGCGCGGTTTTAAGTAGTGATTTGTGCCAATCAAGCTCTATCTGATCTGGCTCAACTCCCTCGAAAGCCACCAGCGAATGAGTCGCAGACAACCCTCTCAGTTTTGCTTTCATGTCTTCATCTAATGACTCGAAAACCGCCGTCATCGAACACCAAATCGTATCCCCACCGGTGCTTGGAATATGTTGAGCATGCAACAAAGAAGCTTTCGATGGCACTTTGCGCCAGGTTAGATCCGTATGCCAATAGC
>NZ_JBFRSN010000819.1:0-386 GCF_041473595.1 Vibrio sp. 10N.222.46.A1 | reverse complement strand
GTGCTAAAGATGCGTTAGAGTCAATCAAAGAGAGCCACAGCACGGTTTCAGATGCTTCGACTCAGGCACAACAAGCCTCTCAGAACCTGCATGTGATTAACCAACACATCCAAGATTTGAATCAAGCCAACAGCCAGATCGCAGTATCTGTTGACGAACAAGATTGCTTAACCAAGTCGTTGGGTGAAAACGCGCAAGGTGCAAACACCATCGCACAAAGCAACCAAGAGTCGGTCAGCAGCATTTCTGGTGCCGCGAGTGACTTAACCGAAGTTGCTCATCACCTAGAAAACCAAGTAAATCGATTTAGAACCTAACGAAACCAGCCTTTAACACAGCTGACACGGTTCCGAACCAAGAATAAAAAGCCCCCGACACATAAGTGT
>NZ_JBFRSN010000818.1:0-227 GCF_041473595.1 Vibrio sp. 10N.222.46.A1 | reverse complement strand
GGTGGCGGCGTGTATTGAAAAGGGCTTTCGTGAAATCTTTCCTGACGCTGAATTCGTGACCTTACCTTTAGCTGACGGAGGTGAAGGAACGGTAGATGTTTTGCTGCAAGGCTTGGCAGGGCAAAAGCGAACACATCAAGTTGAAGGGCCATTGGGAAAATTGGTTAATGCTGAATGGGCGATGCTTGAACCATCGGAGCATAACCAGAACAAAACGGCATTGATTG
>NZ_JBFRSN010000817.1:0-422 GCF_041473595.1 Vibrio sp. 10N.222.46.A1 | reverse complement strand
AAGAAGGCTTGTTTAAAGAGACATTGGCTCGCTATACCGAACTCGGCATTCACAATTTGAACCGCTTTCGCAGCGAAACCGACTCTCCAATCAAAGCACTAGAAAACTTCGTAAAACGTGCCGTTGTCGAATCGAAAAAAAGCGCGCCTAACGGCATGTGTATGCTGGCTAAAACAGTAGCTGAACTGACGGATGAGCACGCTGAATTATTAGAAGAAGCCAAGAAATCACTCAAAATAATGGAAGGCGAGTTCGCCAAACTGATTGCCGAAGCGCAAGAACTTGGTGAGATCAGCAAAGAACGCAAACCGACTCAACTTGCTCGCCACGTTCAGGTTCAAATTGCAGGGCTACGCACTTATGCAAAAACCTGCGATGACACAGAACTACTCAACTCAATGGTTGAAGACATCTTCAAGTAC
>NZ_JBFRSN010000816.1:0-5087 GCF_041473595.1 Vibrio sp. 10N.222.46.A1 | reverse complement strand
TCCATTGAAACGGTGCGAGCTTCAGGTTCCAAAAGAACAGGAATACCCTCTTTAATTGGGTAAGCAAGGCGATCAATTTTACAAACAAGCTCTTGCTTATCCTTGTCAAAAGTTAGTTTACCTTTACATACAGGGCAAGCAACGATCTCAAGTAGACGGTGATCCATAGTATTCCATAACCTCTTTTATTCTTTTTAAAATTTGCTGTTGCGAATCTTCATCAAACTGCGCAGAAACTGGAAGATACCACCAGTTATCTTGCGCATATTCTTCGCATTTTACAGCGTCTTTTTCTGTCATAATCATATTCATACCTTTTTTTGCCAAGGCATGAAGTTCATCTTTATCAAAATCTTGATGGTCAGCGAAGCCCTGCGTGTAAACCACGTCACCATCAAGGTTTTCCAATGTTTTGAAAAAGCGTGGTGGGTGACCGATACCAGCAAAAGCCACCAGCTTCTGTAATTCTGCCACAGACCTTTTCTGACCCGTCTTCAGGTTAACCGCTTGGCTTGGAAGCAAAGACATCGAGAACTCTCGCCCGTGCGCTTTACCGCCATTATTAACCAAAAAGTCTACGTCATCTAAACGAGATATAGGCTCTCTTAATGGGCCCAAAGGAATTAGGCACTCACTACCAAAGCGTCTCGCACCGTCGATAACAGCAAATTCAATATCGCGTTCAAGTGCATAATGCTGAAGGCCGTCGTCAGTGATGATGACATTAACCCCTTCGCTCAGCAAAGCCTTTACTGCGTTTGCGCGCACAGGGTCAACCGCTACAGGCGCACCAGTTCGCTTACGAATCAAACGAGGCTCATCACCAGAGTGCTCTGCTGGCGTGTTTTCATCCAACACTAACGGATAGTTTGGTGCTTTCGCCCCATAACCTCGAGAAACAACACCTGGCTTAAAACCGTGAGCCTGAAGCATCTCTACCAACCAAATCACAACCGGTGTTTTGCCATTGCCGCCAGCGGTGATATTACCAACAACAATCACGGGTAAAAGCGGGCGATAGGTCTCTTTTTTCCCCGATAGATAAGCATCACGACGTTGACCGCTGATCATTTTGAACAGCTGACTCAATGGCCACAATAGCGGCCAGAGAAAGTATTTTAATGGGTGATTGTTAAACCAAATTTTTTCGATCACAACAAGACCTAATCTTATCCGCTGAACTGAATTCGGTGTAGTTGTGCATAAGCGCCATCAAGGGCGATGAGCTCGGCATGTGCACCTCTTTCTACAATATGCCCATCATCAACCACTAGAATCTCATCAGCTTGCTCGATAGTAGAAAGTCGGTGTGCGATAACAAGTACTGTTTTGTCTTTCTGCAGCTCTTCTAACGCAGATTGAATCGCTCTTTCTGACTCGGTATCCAATGCAGATGTCGCCTCATCAAGGATCAGAACAGGTGCATCTCTCAATAGAGCACGTGCAATCGCGATACGCTGTCTTTGACCGCCAGACAGGCTCGCGCCATTTTCGCCAACAACCGTATCGATGCCATTTTCCATGCCTTCGATAAACTCGCTTGCATGCGCAAGTTTAGCCGCGTGTTCGATCTGTTCACGTGAATACTGTTCTTCAGCTGCGTAAGCGATGTTGTTCGCAACCGTATCGTTAAATAGGTGCACATTCTGGGAAACAAGAGCGAAGTGCTCACGTAGATTTCTTAATTCATAATCACGAATGTCGTGACCATCAAGCTCAATAGAGCCAGAGTCTACGTCATAAAAGCGAGTAAACAGGTTCGCAATGGTACTCTTACCCGAACCTGAACGGCCGACAAGTGCGACTGTCTTGCCTTTCGGTATATTAAAACTGACCTTATCAAGCGCTGCTTTCTCTGCTCCTTGGTAAGTAAATGTCACATCTTTTACTTCAACTTCACCCGCTACGGTTTCAGGCTTCAACGTACCTTTATTTTGTTCCGTATCTAGATCCATCAAACCAAATAGGGTCGTACTCGCTGCCATACCACGTTGGAATTCAGACGTTACGTTAGTCAGAGCTTTTAGTGGGCGTAGTAAACCAAACATCGCCGAGAACACAACAGTGAACGTACCAGGAGTAAGCTCTGCTTTAATTGAATCAACACTAGCAAGAAATAGAACAACTACGATTGCAAGTGATGCAATCATCTGAATAATTGGGTTAGCGGCCGCTTGAGCAGTGATTAGCTTCATGCTTTGTTGGCGCATTTGGTTACTAACTTGGTCAAAGCGGTGTTTTTCTAGATCTTGTCCGCCATACGTTAGAACGACTTTATGTCCTTTCAGCATTTGTTCTGCAGAAGAGGCGACGTGACCCATACTGGTTTGCATGTTCTTAGAGATCTTTCTGAATCGCTTCGATACGATACTGATTGCCCACGCGACAAGAGGGGCGACAGCGAACAACACCAAAGACAACTGCCAACTATTCCAGAACATCAGCGTCAACAGGCCAATAATACTTGCACCTTCACGGACAATACTGACTAATGCTTTACTGGTTGCCGCAGAGACTTGCTCTGAATCGTAAGTAATTCGAGATAGCAGCGCACCAGTCTGTTCTTTATCAAAAAAAGAAACTGGCATATGCATAAAATGGCTGAATATTTTACGTCGAATTTCCATGACCACATTGCCTGAAACCCAGCTCAAACAATAAGTTGAAACAAAGCCACTGATGCCACGAACGAACATCATGACAAAGATAATGAGAGGGAGCGTACGTAAAAAGTCAGATTCTGCATTACCAAAGCCTTCATCAAGTAACGGCTTTAGTAAGGAAATCATGTAGGTATCAGTGACAGCATTTATAATAAGCGCAATAACCGCAACACCAAGGCCGGCCTTATATAGTCGAATATAAGTCCAAAGTCTTTTAAATGTGACCCAGGTAGTTTCATCTGTTTGTGTTGACATAGAATCGCTTAATTTTCTCACAATAATCTTCCTATTCTACTCCCTTACGAAGCATCTGCCTATACCACTGTCTGCCTTGTTGTTCTCTAATCTCATGATATTGCCAACCTTCTTGACCAATACTGATGGTTATTTGGCCGCTTTCTCCAGTATCAAGCCAAGCACTCCCTGCGTCGTGATAACGTTCAATAACGGATTCACTCGGCATCCCCCATTGATTGCCTTTGCCCAAAGAAGCGATCGCTAACTGAGGTGAAACGGCCTCAATAAAACTGGCGATCGAAGACGTATTGCTACCATGATGAGGAACAAGCATTACGTCACTTCGAAGCCGTTCGCCTTCGCGTGCAAGTAACCACTCACTGACCAATTCAATATCACCAGTAAGTAACATCGAGAACTCTAGAGCGGGGTCAAAAAGCCTGACCACGCACGAATGTGGGTTATACGCCCTCTTCACTTGTTTGGGAGGCCACAAGACCTCAAAAGCAACCCCTTGCCAAGTCCATACTTCTCCTAAAATACATGCTTGAATATTTGACGATTCTTGAATCGTAGATTGTCCTTGTTGACTGATATTCTGACTGGCTCTTACCCACTTAGGGTTGTAATTTTCAAGTAACGACGGATAGCCACCAGCGTGGTCAGAATCGAAATGACTCACTATTATACCCTCCAACTCATGAATTCCCCTCTGATTCAAAGTAGGAATAAGTAAGGATTCGACAATGGAACCTCCTGGCCATGCGTTACCAAGATCGTAAATAACAATCTGATTGTTCTTTTCTAAGAGCAAAGACAACCCGTGACCAACATCCAAGATATCGATAGTTAGTTTGTCTTGTTGAGGCTTGCCGAACTCCCACCACAGTACAAACACGGTAATAATCAATATAGATAGTGCTCGCTTGAAATATCGACTGACAAAACCGAAAAACAAGATGAGGAATACAGACAACTCAATCGTGTGATTATCCACTTGAAACCAAAATCGTTCAGAGAAAGGAAGACTAAATACGAGAGGCTCAAGCGATAAGTCGACCAACATCCATAATTGTTCAGACAAACCATTGTTGAATGTAGTTAAGCCAACGCCACCTGATACTGGCGCCAATATTAAGCTAAAGAACATTGCCAGGAACAATAGTGGAATAACCACCATCGACACCCAAGGTAAAAGGAGCAAGTTGTAGAAAACAGAGACTAAGCTGACCCCATTAAAGAACAGCATCGAAAAGGGAGCAATCAGGAATGTCAGCATTAACTGAATCTTGAAGAGCTGCAGTGCTCGGTCGATAAATGTTGAGTTTGAATCGGATGACTGACTATTTAACGCAATGTAAAGAACGGCACCTAACGCACCAAAAGACAACCAGAAGCTACTCGATAATGCTGAAAATGGCCAAATTAGCAGAACCACGCACAGACTTAAGGCGACATACCGAAACAAACTGATATTTTGCCCACGCCACAAGAAATAGCTGGCGATAATACACATCACCAAAGCTCTCAAGGTGGGCAGCGTGAACCCAGCAAACCAACTGTAGAAATAGGCTAAGCCGACTCCGAATATTGTGGGCAACCAAAGAAGTGAAGATGATAGTAACCTGAATACCTTTCCTACTTGATAGCCGATACCAAAGGCAATCCCAATATGCAGCCCCGAAATAGCCATCAAGTGAATCAAACCACTGCTTTTAAGTAAGTCCCAACGCTGAGAGTGAATAAGGTCTCGATAACCAAAACTCAAAGCCATAATGAGGTCTTGATTTGCCAGTTGACTTAACCTTTCAAGACTGTTTTCAAACCAATAGGACCGTAAGTTGCTATTGGTATGAATGCGATACTTTGTATTAGATCTGTAAATTGCATTGGCAACCACACCTGCGCTAAACAGATACTTTTCTAAATCAAAGCCTGCTTCATTGAGTTTGCCCCATACAGGCTTTATATACACAGATAAATTGACATCATCTCCGAGTGTTAACTTAAAAGGAGTAAACAAACGTAATTTTATTAATTGAGGAAAGATTAATTTTTCGCCGCCAATTGATCTAGCTACTATTACGCTTTCAAAACCGTGGCTATTTTCACTAAAAAGGCTAACAACCGAAGCATTTATGGTAGTATTCTGCCCTGATTGAAATAAGCGACTCGTTTGTATTTCAA